>SKMY01000277.1 GCA_007120815.1 Syntrophomonadaceae bacterium
CACCGAAGCACGGGGACGGTTCTCTTGCTTCCCTCACACCCAGGAAGCACGGGGACGGTTCTCCTGCTTCCCTCACATCTAGAGAGGGTGAATAACCTATTTTCGGTAATATTACCGATGTTCCAGGCATTAAAGCAGGTGTTGTAACGGACAAGACTGCCGCCACCGGATGCACCGTCATTACCATTGAAGACGGGGCCGTTGGCGGCGTTTCTGTTAAAGGGGGTGCCCCGGGAACCCGGGAAACGGACCTGCTTTCCCCCCTGTGCCGGGTGGAAGCAGTACACGGCATTGCCTTAAGCGGCGGGAGCGCTTTCGGTCTGGATACGGCCAGCGGGGTGATGAGTTTCCTGGAAGAGCAGGGGGCGGGACTGTCGGTGGGCCCCTTTAATATCCCCATTGTTCCCGCAGCCATCATTTTCGACCTGTTTATCGGTGACGGACGGGTGCGCCCCGATGCCTCCTGGGGATACAGAGCGGCCCGGGCAGCGCAGGCCGGCCCGCTTCCCCAGGGGAGCGCCGGGGCGGGAACAGGTGCCACCGTGGCCAAGGCCCTGGGACTTTTCGGGGCGGTAAAAGCGGGACAGGCCAGCCTGTCGGTGAAGTTGGAAGGCGGGCTGGTGGTAGGTGTTTTGGTGGTGGTGAACGCCCTGGGCGATATCTGGGACGGCTGCGGGAAACTGCTGGCGGGGCCCCGGGACCCGGAAAGCGGCAAAATGCGCACTACCCTGGAGGTGTTCCAGGCCGGTGAAGCGGTGATAGAGCGGGGCAGGGCGCCCCGTGATATCGATATTCCCGGGAATGCCGGCGGGTTCAATACAACTCTGGGCATTGTGGCCACCAACGCCTTCCTGAACAAGGTGGAAGTAAACCGGGTGGCCGCCGTGGCCCACAACGGGCTGGCCCGAACCATCAACCCGCTGCATACCGGTTGGGATGGGGACACGGTCTTTGCCCTGGCCAGCATCGGTGGAAATGGGAAAAGCGCCGCCGTGGATCTGATCGCCGCGGTAGGGGCCGACTTGATGGCCCAGGCGGTTCCCCTGGCCTTATACCGGGCCGAGTCCTTAGGAGACATCCCTTCCCTGAAAGAATTGAATGGAAAAGACGCATAAGGGTACAATAATCCGTAAAAAGTGAAAAAGTTAACGAACTGGCAGCAGGATTTTATTTCTTTATGTAGAATACTTCTAACGTGTCAAATAAGGTAAATATAGACACAATTCAGTCCTTTAAGCAGTCCTTTTAGCAAAACAGGCCGGGAAAGGGGGGAGTTACATAAAGCTTTGATCAAAACAGGACCTGCTAGCTAAAGGATTGTATGTTTTCACAAATGTACTGCGGTACATCGTGTAGGAAAAGGAATAATTGAGGAGGTTAGACAATGGTATTAGACCCGACAAAATATGCCGACTGGCAAATTGCTGAAGCAGCAGAGAAGAACATGAAGAAGGTTTTTCAATTAGCTGAAGAATTGGGAATGGAATCCGAAGAGCTTCTTCCCCAGGGACATTACATTGCGAAAGTTGACTACCTGAAGGTTCTGGAAAGATTAAAAGACAAGCCCGACGGAAAGTACATCGACGTAACCGCCATTACACCGACTCCCCTGGGAGAAGGAAAATCAACTACCACCTTGGGGCTTGTCCAGGGTATGGGTAAACGGGGCAAGAATGTTGTTGCCACCATCCGGCAGCCTTCGGGCGGCCCCACCATGAACATTAAAGGCTCCGCCGCCGGCGGCGGTCTCTCCCAATGTATACCGCTGACTCCGTTTTCTCTCGGCCTGACCGGCGATATTAATGCCGTAATGAACGCACATAACCTGGCTATGGTTGCTCTGACATCCCGCATGCAGCACGAATTCAACTACGGCGATGCTTTCCTGGAAAAACGCAACCTGAAGCGCCTGAACATCGATCCCAACAACATTGAAATGAAGTGGATCATCGACTTCTGCGCGCAATCCCTGCGCAACATGATCATCGGTATCGGCGGAAAAATGGACGGATTCATGATGCAATCCGGTTTTGCCATTGCCGTTTCCTCGGAAGTTATGGCTATTCTCTCCATTGCCAAGGACTTAAAAGACATGCGCGAGCGCATGGGTAGAATTGTTGTGGCCTACGACAAGAAAGGCAACCCCGTCACCACGGGCGACCTGGAAGTTGACGGCGCCATGACTGCCTGGATGGTAGAAGCGATGAACCCCAACCTGATGCAGAGCCTGGAAGGACAGCCGGTCTTTGTTCATGCCGGACCTTTTGCTAACATCGCCATTGGTCAGTCCTCCATCGTAGCGGACCGCGTTGCCCTGAAACTTTCCGACTACGTCGTCACCGAGTCCGGATTTGCTGCTGATATCGGTTTTGAAAAGTTCTGGAACCTGAAGTGCCGCATGTCCGAATTGAAGCCTCACTGCGCCGTGCTGGTTGCCACCATCCGCGCCCTGAAGTGCCACGGTGGAGCACCGGTTCCCGTTCCCGGAAAGCCCATTGACCCGGTTTACCTGGAAGAGAACGTGGAATGGGTAGAAAAAGGCTGCTCTAACCTGGTCCACCTGATTGAAGTGATCAAGAAAGCCGGTATCAACCCTGTTGTATGTATTAACAAGTTCTACACCGATACCGACAACGAAGTGAACGCCGTTCGCCGCATCGGCGAGCAGGCTGGCGCGAAAGTGGCTCTCTCCGAGCACTGGCAGTTTGGTGGAGACGGAGCACTGGAACTGGCCGACGCTGTGGCGGAAGCCTGCGACGAGCCCAACGAGTTCCGTTATCTCTATGAACTGGAAACCCCGCTGCGTGAGCGTATTGACCTTATTGCCAAGGAAGTATACGGCGCCGACGGCGTAGAATACTCTCCCGAGGCCCTTGAGAAGGCTAAGCGCATGGAGAAGGATCCTGAAATCCAGAAGATGGGCACCTGCATGGTGAAAACCCACCTGAGCCTTTCCGATAACCCCGCCCTGAAAGGGGTTCCCAAGGATTGGAGACTCTATATCCGGGATATCCTGACCTACGGCGGTGCGGGCTTTGTGGTACCCGTCGCTGGAACCATTTCACTGATGCCCGGAACCTCCTCCGACCCGGCCTACCGTCGAATCGACGTAGATACGGATACCGGAAAGGTAACCGGCTTGTTCTAAATTGTTTTAGTAAAATAGATTGACCGTTTGAAGCGTTCGCGTTATGATATAGAAGATAGCTTGCTGGCAGAGTAGGTGCCATGCGTTAAGTGCTAAGAGGATGGGAAGTTGCCTCTAGACGAAAGGTATTAACCGAAAGCCCGGTTCATGCTTGCGACATGGTCCCGCATCCACTGCCACACAAGAGCGAAGCGAAGCAGAGCACCTCTTTTCTCTTGAATGTGGCAGTTGCCCATTCAGGAGAGGAGGTGCTCTTGTTTTGGTCGATGAAGAAAAGATCGAACAAGCGGTACTCATGATTTTGGAAGCCATCGGTGAAAATCCCCAGCGGGAAGGCCTGGTGGACACGCCCAAACGGGTGGCTCAGATGTATAAAGAAATTTTCAGTGGTCTTCACCAGGACCCCCGGGAGCTGCTGCAGACCTGTTTCGTGGAAGACGAACACAACGAGATGGTTATCGTCAAGGATATTTCCCTGTATTCCATGTGCGAGCACCACTTACTGCCTTTTTATGGGAAAGCCCACATCGTTTATATTCCCAATGAAGGGCGGATCGTCGGGTTGAGCAAACTGGTCCGGGTGGTTGAGGTGGTCTCACAGCGACCCCAGCTCCAGGAACGCTTAACCAGCACTGTTGCCGACGTGATCATGGACGTATTAGACCCCAAGGGTGTGGTGGTGGTCGTGGAGGCGGAACACCTCTGCATGTCTATTCGGGGCGTGAAAAAACCGGGAGCAACCACCGTGACCTCGGCCGTCCGGGGGATTTTCTATCGAAACCCGGTGTCCCGTTCGGAAGCGTTTTCACTCATAAAGGGATGATCCCGTCATTAAGGGATCATCCCCTGGATCGAAGGGATGAACCATGGAACGCGTGAACCGTCTGCTGGCCTCGCCCGCGTACCGGGAGTACCTGCAGCGGATCGAAGATAAAGAAGCGGGCCGGCCTTTCTGCCCCCATCATTTTCACCACTGCCTGGACGTGGCCCGCCTCTGCTGGATTTTCCTTTTGGAAGAGGGGATCCAGTGCGCCAGGGATGTGGTTTACGGCGCGGCCCTGCTTCACGATATCGGCCGCTGGTTGGAATACCAGGGCGGGGGATGCCATGCAGCCCGGGGGGCGGAACTGGCCGATCCCCTGCTGGTCCAGGCCGGCTACAATGAGGAGGAACGCAGGCTGATCCGGGATGCCATTGCAGCCCACCGGGGAAAAGCCGTAGGTGCGTCTTCGTCACCTTTAAGTGATTTTTTGCGAAAAGCCGATAAATACAGCCGCTTGTGCTTCCAGTGCAACGCCTGGGAGGACTGCTACAAGAGAGATGTTATGCCCCAGGGCAGGGAGCTGCTTTATTAGACTCTTGCAAGCGAAGCTGCGGGGGGGACGGTGCTGGCGCTTCCGGAGCGCAGCGTTAGGCTCTGGGAGGTCCTGGATGCGTTCCTCTTGATGGTAAGCGACAGAACTGCCCTTAGCTTTGCGGCGTGAGTGGAACATTCAAGACGGCTGCTAATTGAGGAGGAGATTTTTTGTGAAACCCACGGCCCGGTTGATCACCTTAAAAAACAAGGCCGACATACGCCGGGAAATGGAAAAAATCAATGTGGACGCCGGAGGCATCCGCATCATGGAGCCCAAGAGCCGGTTCTTCACCGTCAAGGTGAGCCGCTTGCCGTTAAAGGGAGGCCTGCTTTTAAAGCAGGAGATGCTTTCCCGGGGAGGTGAAGCGGCCCTGCCCAGGAACGCCATCGCCCTGACCCTGGACCACGTGGATGTTCTTCTGGCCGGCACAAAAAAACACTACCTGGAATTGATCAAAAAGTTAAAGGCCCAGCCTTTCGGCCTGCCTTCCCTGGGGGAAGAGATCAAGGGCATCCTGGATAATCTGGACAAGGAAAAACCGGACCTGGTGTTAGGCCGGTACCGCCTGCCCCTGGGGAAGCGCACCCTGATCATGGGCATACTAAACGTGACCCCCGATTCCTTTTCCGACGGGGGGAAGTTTGACCGCCTGGACTTGGCCTTTGAGCAAGCGGTAAAGATGGTGGAAGAGGGGGCGGATATCCTTGATGTCGGCGGTGAGTCGACCCGCCCGGGCTACCAGCCTGTTTCACCGGAAGAAGAACTTTCCCGGGTGCTCCCGGTGATCGAAAAAATTAAAAGCGAGCTGGATATACCTGTGTCCATTGACAGCAACAAGGCCGCCGTGGCAAAGGAAGCTCTCCAGGCGGGTGCAGACATGGTTAATGATATCTGGGGCCTGAAGGCCGATGAAGAAATGGCCTCGGTGGTGTCTTCTTTCCATGTGCCCGTCTGCCTCATGCACAACCGGAAAGTGGCGGTTTACGAGGACTTAATGACGGATATCGTTTCGGACCTGGCGGAGAGCATCTCCCTGGCCCGGCATGCCGGTATCGAAGAAGATAAAATCATCATCGACCCGGGTATCGGTTTCGCCAAGAACGTGGAAGAAAACCTGGAGGTTATGAACCGCCTGGAGGAGCTTCATACCCTGGGCTATCCCCTCTTGCTGGGGACGTCACGGAAGTCGCTCATCGGCAAGACCCTGGCGGCACCCATGGAGGAACGGCTGGAGGGTACAGCGGCCACAGTAACCATCGGCATCCTTAAAGGGGTGGACATCCTTCGCGTTCACGATGAAAAAGAAATGAAAAGGGTGGCGGTCATGACCGACGCCGTGGTAAGAAGGTGAGACGATGAACACAGGCCGGGACAGCATCAAGCTAAAAGACATGTCTTTTTACGCCTATCACGGCGTGCTGCCCGAAGAGAAAAAACTGGGCCAGACTTTCCTGGTTTCCCTGGAACTTTTCCTGGATTTACGAAAACCGGGCAACACGGATAACCTGGCAGATACCGTAAACTATGCAGGCGTTTACGACACGGTCAGAGCCGTCATGGAAGGGCCCTCCTCCCAGCTCCTGGAATCCCTGGCAGAAACCATCGCAGGCCGTGTCCTGCAGGAGCCTGTGAAGGGGGTCGTTGTGGAAATTAAAAAAACCTCCCCACCTATCGCAGCCGTGCTTTCGTACGTTTCGGTGAGACTGGAGCGGGGGGAAATCCCTTGAAAGTGGCGTACCTTTCCATCGGCTCCAACCTGGGGAACCGCACGGGTTACATCCGGGAAGCCCTGGGCCTGCTCCGTGCCGAGGAAAACATCCGGTTGACCCGGGTATCCTCCGGTTACGAGACGGAACCCGTCGGTTTTACAGACCAGGAGAAGTTCATCAATGGGGCCGTTTCCCTGGAGACAAGCCACGGCCCCCATGCTCTTTTGCGGATTTTGCAGGGGATTGAAAACCGGCTGGAACGAAAAAGAACCCTCCGGTGGGGCCCTCGCACCGTGGATCTGGACATCCTTTTTTTCGGCGAAGTGGTCCTGGATGACCCTGTGCTAACCATTCCCCACCCCCGGCTGACGGAAAGGGCCTTTGTCCTTTTCCCCCTGTCGGAGATCGCCCCGGCCCAGGTGCACCCCCTGACGGGGAAAACCGTGCTGCAGCACCTGGAGGCTCTTGAGGACAAGGGCGGGGTGGAAAAGCTTGAAGGCGAGAGTCTATTTGTGCTTGAATGATTAGTGTGAGTGCCGAAAAAGTTATTTCATATCCACCGTAACCCAGATGGATATGAGGAAGATGAAGAAGCTCAGAGCTATCCCAAGGGAAGCTGCGGGGACGGTTCTGGCGCTTCCGTAGCGAAGCGGAGGACCGATTTTTAGGGAAAGCGACAGAACCGTCCCCCTGCTTCACGGACCCACGGACCAGTACCAGGTTTTGACTCCCCGAAAGGAGCATAAAAAATATGGTCTTCGAAGTTAAGATAAAGACAATGATTGCCTGGATTGCCTGGACGGTCTTGCTGGCCCTGTTGGTGCTTGCGGGCTGTTCCCCCGGGGAGGTTCCCGACCCCTCGGAAGCGGGAGAGGGCGGGGACGTCTTTCACCTGACCCTGGCCCACTTCCAACCGGCGACCCATGAAGTGGAGGTCACATTAATCCAGGGATGGATCGAGGCCGTCAAGGAAGCAACCGGCGGGCGGGTCCAGATTACCAGTTTTCCCGGCGGGACCCTGCTTCCCGGGACGGAGATATACGAGGGGGTTGTTGATGGAGCGGCCGATATCGGGCATTCCGCTTACGCGTACACCCGGGGGCGTTTCCCGGTCATGGAGACCTTCCTGGTGCCCGGGATTTCTTACAACAATGCGTACGTCTCCGATTGGGTGGCCATGGAGGGGATAAAACAATTAAATCCCGCTGAACTGGAGGATGTCAAACACCTGTTTACCTTTAGCACGGGCCGGGGAGACTTGTTGATGCAGCTCCCCCTGGAACGCATGGATGATTTAAGCGGGGTGGAGATCGGGGTTACGGCCGGGCAGTTTGCCGAGGCGGTTCGGCTGTTGGGAGGCACCGGCGCTGTTTTTACCATGCCGGAGCACTACGAAGTGATTTCCCGGGGATTAACCCAGGGAGTCCTGGCTCCCATGGAGGTGCTTCGAAGCTTCCGGATCGGTGAAGTGACCGGCTATGTTACGGTAACCCCTTTCCTGTACAACCAGCTGCTGTTTATGGTCATGAACCTGGAAACGTGGAATTCCCTGCCTCCGGACATCCAGGAGACCATCGAAGCGGTTTCCGAGGATTATTACGATGAAGTGGTGGCCGGTTTTTATGACCGCCTGAATGAAGATGTGTTGGGCTGGATTGAAAGGGAAAATCTGGATATTGAAATCATTTCTCTGACAGAAGAGGAGACGGCCCGCTGGGTCCAGCGCCTGGATCCCATTTTAGAAGAACACCAGCGGTACCTGGAGGAAAAAGGCCTCCCGGGAGAAGCTATCCTGGACACCGTCCAGGAACTGGCCGACGAATACAACGCCCGCTACGGCGACATGTAAAAACCACAGGGACGGTTCTTGTGGTTCCAGAGCCAGGGGGACGGTTCTTGTGGACCCGATCCAAGGTGAACTACAAGAAAGGTGAACCACGAGAACCGTCCCTGTGGCTCAGTCCCTGTGGCTCACGGAAACACCATGGGAGGTGAGCGAAAAGTGGACGCATTTAAAAAGACAATCACTTACCTGACCCGTTCTTTTGACCTGCTGGCCCGGGTCATTTTCCTGTTGATCATGCTGGTGGTGGTGGGCCATGTCATTTTTCGTTCCCTTGGACAACCCTTTGACGGGTCCTATGAATGGGTGGGTTTGCTGATGGGGGCGGCCATTGGCCTTTCCCTGGGATACTGCGCCCTCCAGGATGGCCATGTGTCTATCAATCTGCTCACGGAACGGCTGAGCGGGTGGGCTCGTCAGGCCGTGGAACTTTTGGGCCATGTGCTTTGCTTTGTTTTCCTGGCCCTAATTGCACGGATGCTCCTGCTGTACGGCAACCGGATGCTTGCAAGCGGGCATGTGGGGATGAATACGGGGGTGCCTTTGTATTACTTTGCCTATATGATCGCCTTCGGGTTTCTCATATACGGCCTGGTCCTGCTCTACCATGTGCTGGAGAGTGGAGGAAAGATGATAAAACGATGAGCCTACTTTTTATCGGAATTTCAGGGGTCCTGCTGCTGCTGTTTTTCTTTTTTATTAAAATTCCTATTTCCATTGCCATGATTCTCGTGGGGTACCTGGGGTATGGCACCATCACCTCTTTTTCCGCCGCCAACCGCATCGTTGCGGGCGAGATCTATACCACCTTCACGTCTTACTCCTTGAGTGTGATTCCCATGTTTGTCCTGATGGGTTTTCTGGGTTATCACGCCGGTATCGGAACCCGGCTGTACACCTTTACCTACAAGGCCGTCGGGTTTCTCCCGGGCGGGCTGGCCATGGCCAGCCAGGTGGCTTGTGCGGTTTTCGGGGCCATCTGCGGGTCCAGCACGGCAACCACGGCCACCATCGGTTCCATTGCCATCCCCGAAATGCAGCGTTACGGTTACAGCGACAAACTTTCCACGGCCTCCATTGCCGCCGGGGGCGCCCTGGGGATCATGATCCCCCCGAGCGTTATCCTGGTTCTTTACGGCGTGGCCACGGAACAGTCCATCTCCAAACTGTTTTTGGCCGGTATCATTCCCGGGGTGCTGCTCACCCTGCTGTACATGGCCGCGATATGCCTGATCACCCTGCGGGACCCCTCCCTGGGACCGCCGGCCCCCGACAGCGGGTTTAACCTCAAGGAGCTATTCAAGTCTTTAGGGGGCGGCCTGGCCGGGATTATCGCGGTTTTTACCCTTTCTCTGGGGGGGTTGTTCGCCGGCTGGTTTACACCGACAGAAGCGGGGGGTGTGGGTGTCGCCGGCATTCTTCTGGTGATCTGGTTCCAAAAGCAATTAACCCGGGATGTGCTGAATAAAGCCCTGGCCGACGCCACCAGGACGTCGGCCATGATCTTGTTCCTTGTGGCGGGGGCAACCATTTTTGGGCGGTTTATGACCATAACCCGCCTGCCCTTTGAACTGGCCCACTGGGCCAGCATTCTGCCCTTCCCACCTTTTGTCGTGCTGCTGATAATTTTACTGGTCTTTTTCTTCCTGGGCACCTTTATTGACTCCCTGCCCCTCATGCTGCTGACGGTGCCCATTTTTTTCCCCGTTGTGGTGAATTCCCTGGGGTATGATCCCATCTGGTTCGGCGTGATTATGGTATTGGTGGTAACCATGGGGTGCATTACGCCTCCCGTGGGGATCAACGTTTACGTGATTCAGGGGGTGGCCAGGGATGTGCCGCTGCAGGTTATCTTTCGGGGCACCTGGCCTTTTTTGATCGCCGTTTTCACCTGCAGCATCCTGCTGATCCTCTTTCCCCAGCTGGCCACGTTTCTGCCCCAGTTCCTTAAAATATAAGGGCTTGGGGGACAAAAAGGACCAGGGTGTGCAGCAGGGTGGAGCTGAGTATGTTGCGGCTCCTCAAGAAGACATAACCCAGGACCAGGGAAAACCCTGGAAGGAAAAAAAACAGTTCCAGCTGCCTGACCGGGTCCATCAGGACCTCCGGGGAATGAGTGTGGGCCACCAGGACATAAAACCCGGTGATCAGGGCCGTGGTTAGCAGCAGGCCGCCCAGGCGTCCAGTGATTCTTTCCAGCAGGGTCTGGAAGAAGCCCCGCCAGAAGAGCTCTTTAGCCAGGCTGGAAACAAAAAGAAGGGCAAAAAGGGCAGCAGCGGCCTGCAGGGGTTCAACGGCCAGGCTTTCGGGTAGCTTGAGGGCAGAAAACACGGTGAGCATCAATGCCAGGACCAGGGCGATGACCGCGCTGCGAAGGAGGTTTTGCACCGTTAACCCGAAGGTCTGCCGGGGAATCAGCTGCCTCCAGGCCAGGATCGCCAGCACCGCCAAAATGCCAAGATAGGTGAGCACTGCGTAAGGGTTGAAGGTTGGGTCAAAGGCGGGCAAGTCCATGTAGCCGTGAAGGGTATACAGCAGGAACAAAGACAGGAGACAGGCGGCAGCTTCCCACCGCGAAGGGGTGGATTTCAACGTATATGCAGTGGGCCTGGGAACGGCCAGGTCTAGCGATAAAATTTGGGCAAATACTAAGGCCATCATGATCTGCAGGCCGAAATATATGACCAGCCAGGGGCGGTTTTCCACCACGATATAATTGAGATCCGTCAGGGCAGTGCCGTTGTTTTTTTCCAGGTAAGCGTACCCTTTTTCCATTTCAGGAATAAAGGTGCGCTCGTGGATGATGGCCTGGAGAGAGGGCAACACGGTCAGCTGCCGGGCCGATAGGATCAGGCGGTTTTTTAACGTCCGATCCTCCACAGGGGCAAAAAGGGTGTCGCCCTTGGCTTGCAGGAAGGTTTCATTATCCATCATAAAGAACCCGCCGGAGGCCTTTTGTCTTTCCGTTGACCCCCGGGGCACAACGGTTCCACCTTCTGCCTGGAAGGTCATCCCCATAAAGGTTCCTTCTTGATAAACCGGGGCAATCAACGCTTTTTCGGGGAGCTGCACCCGGTATTGTTCCGCATCAAAGGACCAGGCTTCGCTAAAGTAGACTTCTTGAAAAGAGAAGGCAGGGGCCAGGGTCCCGATGCGGGGGGCGTGGATAAAAGCAACCGCCAGCGTGGCCAGGCAGAGCCCCAGGGCCGCGGTTAAGAGCAGGATGAAATAAGTTAAGGGATTTAATTTAAAGGGGGTTTTCATGAAAAAACCTCCGCCTCTGGAAGTCAGTGAACGGGCCTTTAGGGCCACAACAGGGGATAGAAATGGGTTTTCTTACACGCTCTACCCTGTTGGAGGAGGAAACTCCATTTCTATACGAAAACGGCATTCCGTTCTTTTTCTAAATTTATCGGTTTTTTGATAAATTCCTGCTTTTTCCGATAAAA
>SKMY01000191.1 GCA_007120815.1 Syntrophomonadaceae bacterium
CTATCTGCTCCAATACCCGAAGGCCCGGGATGTGGAAGAAAAGATGGGCTACGTGGCGGACCGACTGGTGGAATGTTACCGTAACAATGCTTCCCCCGGTTGGCCCTGGTTTGAACCTTTTTTAACTTACGATAACGCCAGGATTCCCCAGGCCCTGCTTTTAGCCTATCGCCATCTCAAAGAGCCTGTTTACCTGGAGATAGGTTTGAAAAGCCTGGATTATCTTATCTCCCTGCAGTACCGGGACGGCTATTTCGACCTGATAGGTAATGACGGCTGGTACTGGAAGGGCAAGGAGAGAGCTATTTTTGATCAGCAAGGCGTGGACGCATCAGCCCTTACGGCTGCCTGCCTGCTGGCCGCCAATTTCAACAACCAACAAGGATACCTTGAAATGGGTTATGCTGCCTTCCACTGGTTCCTGGGCAGAAACCGTTTGGGAAAACCCCTCTATTACCCCTCCACCGGATCATGTGCCGACGGTTTGGAGCGGGGCGGGGTTAGCAAAAACAAGGGAGCTGAGTCCATCATCTCTTTTTTACTCTCCCTCCTTTACCTGTACCGCTGGGAGTTAAGGGAGCGTTTCATCTACTTTGGTAATACAAATAAATAATTAAGAGGTAAACAAATTGAGCGATACTGAGAAAACTCCCCAAAAAGCTAACCCCCCCTGGGGTCAGTGGGAAGTTTTGTTGTCCGAGGGAAAATATAAAGTGAAAAGAATTATCGTACTGCCGGGGCACCGGCTCAGTTACCAGAAACATAAGAACCGTTGCGAGCACTGGGTGGCGGTACAGGGGCAGGGGGTGATCACCCTGGAGGGCCGGGAAATCATCATGAACCCCGGTGAAACGGTGGACATCCCCGCTGAAGCAGCTCACCGGGCGGCCAACCGGGGCGCTGAACCCTTTGTTTTTATAGAAGTGCAAAGAGGCAGTTACTTAGGAGAAGACGACATTGTGCGCCTCGAAGACAGCTACGGGCGAGCATGAGGAGGGAAACACCAATGACCAATTATGCTGTTATCATGGCAGGGGGGAAAGGTGAGCGTTTCTGGCCCTGGAGCCGCAGCAGCCTGCCCAAGCAGTTTCTGGCCCTTACGGGGGAGCGTACTTTAATCCAGCAGGCCTTTGACCGCCTTTCCAAAAGCTTTTCTCTCCAGCATATTCTGGTGGCAACAGGGGGAGATTATTTGCAGTTAGCCCGGGAACAGCTGCCCCAGTTGCCCCGGGAAAATTTTTTACTGGAGCCGGTAGGACGCAATACTGCACCCTGTATCGGGCTGGCGGCCCTGTCTCTGGTCAAAAAGGACCCGGAGGCGGTAATGATGGTTTTCCCCGCCGATCACCTGGTGAAAAATGAGGATATTTTCCAGGCCAGCCTGGAACGCTGCCTGGATCTGGCAGCAGGTGGCAAACGTCTGATAACTATCGGCATTACCCCAACCCGACCGGAAACAGGTTATGGCTACATAGAAAGAGGAGATAACCCTCTGCCGGAAGGACCTCCCACTTACCCGGTAAAGAGGTTTGTGGAAAAACCAGACCAGGAAAAGGCTTTGCAGTTTTTAAAATCAGGCACGTATTACTGGAACAGCGGTATTTTTGCCTGGAAAGCGGCCCTCATCCTGGAGAAGATACAAAAACATCTGCCGGAGCTATACGGGGGCCTGAAGTCCCTGGAACCGGCCCTGGGAGAAGCCGGGGAAGAGCAGGCCCTGCAGGAAGTGTTCCCAAGCCTGCCCAGCATCTCCATTGACTACGGCATCATGGAAAAGGAGCAGGATATCCTGGTGGTAGAAGGCAGTTTTCAATGGGATGACCTGGGAAGCTGGGCCGCCCTGGCGGAACATACTCCCCAGGACGAGGATAGTAACGCGGTCCGGGGGCGCCACGTGGGGATAGAAACCAAAGAATGCCTTGTCTATGGCCAGAATAATTTAATCGCCACCCTGGGGGTGGATGGTTTAATTATCGTGGAGTCGGACGGGGTAGTTATGATCTGCCCCAAGGACAGGGTTCAGGAAGTGAAGGCTCTAGTGCAAAAAGTGAAGGAAAAGGGACTTTACGAACACCTGTAGGACACCCTTGTTTGCAATTGCCCATATCGCCGGATGGTCGGCTCACCGCATGGAGGAAATAATAAATTCCGTTAAGATTATCCGGCCTGCGCCTTCCTTACACCGATTGGACACCAATATCCGTTACATAATGTTGATGCAGCGGTAATCATACACCTAAATTAATTACTTGGCAGGTGAAAGATAATTATAGTTCTCGTAATCAATAGCGGCAGTTCATCGCTTAAATATGAACTTTTCGATCTCAACACAGAGGATTCTCTGCTGAGCGGAGCAGTAACACGCATCGGCATGGATGGTGCCGGGCATAACTATATTTGTGCCGGTGAAGAAACCACTTCAAAAATCGAGGCTCCGGATCATTTATCGTCCATTGAGATAATTTTGGAAAACATTACAAAGATAGGCGGCGCACCAATAAAAACTCTTTCCGACATAGGGGCCGTGGCCCACAGGATCGGGCATGGCGGATCGGTTAATCGCGGGCCGGTGGTAATCGACCAGGCTGTCAAAGATGAAATCAAAAACCTGATACCTCTTATGCCCCTCCATCATCCAGCCATGCTTACGGGAATTGAGTCAAGCCAGAAACTCCTTCCAGAAATACCGCATGTAGCGGTTTTTGACACTGCTTTTCATCGTACGATTCCTGAAGAGGCAGCGATCTACGGTCTGCCGTATGAATACTATTCACGTGGTATCAGGAAGCTTGGATTTCACGGCAACTCCCATGAGTACGTGGCGCTGAAGGCAGCCGAGTACCTTGAAACACCCTTGAGGCGGCTGAATATCATTTCCTGCCACTTGGGAAACGGGGCAAGCGTCTGCGCTATTCAGCGGGGGCACTCTATTGACACAAGCATGGGCTTCAGCCCACTGCAGGGCCTTCTGATGGGAACCAGAGCAGGCGACCTTGATCCGGGCATCATCCCCTATCTGATGCGAAACGAGGGATTGGAGATTGATGAAATAGATAACATTATCAATACAGAAA
>SKMY01000052.1 GCA_007120815.1 Syntrophomonadaceae bacterium
GGAAGCAAGAGAACCGTCCCCGTGCTTCCTCCGTCCCCGTGCTTCCCCGGCTTGGTTCCGATTTCCTGGTTGTATTGCTACTTTATTACTTCTTTGCCCGCGCTAAAAGTCCTGCCCGAGGGTTTTGATTTTCCGCTTGTTGCCAGGGTTTAAAAGATATGATAAAATGAAAAAAAGCACGGGCCGAAGTGAAGTGAGCTGGAAAATACGGAACTCGCCTTAAAAGGCGGCATTTTTTTAGTTTCAGTATTGAAATAAAACAGGCGTTGTGTTAAAAAGGGATAAACGGTTTACATTCAAAGGGGTGGCGGCAGTAAGAAGGCCGGCTTCTTAATCTGTTCTGAACCGAATAAGGAGGTAAGCATAATCAGTGTACAAGTGGGAGAAAATAGACAACAATAAAGTCAACCTGGAAGTCGAAGTGCCCAAAGAAGAAGTCAACGATGCCCTGGACAAAGCCTACCGTAAAGTGGTAAAAAAAGTTGACATTCCGGGATTTCGTAAGGGCAAAGTACCTCGAAAGGTCCTTGAAAATCGTTTTGGACCGGAAATCCTGTATGAAGATGCCCTGGACATTTTGGTAGACCCGGCTTATGCGAAGGCGGTTAGCGAGTGCGATTTTGAGCCCATCGACCAGCCCGAATTTGAACTGGTGCAGATAGAGCAGGACAAACCACTTATTTTTAAAGTAACCGTGGATGTCAAGCCCGAAGTGGAACCGGGCGAGTATAAGGGTGTTACCGTGGCACATGTATCCCAGACTATCACAGACGAAGACGTTGAGCGCTACCTGGAATCCTTAAGGCAGCAGCATGCCCGACTGGTTACCCAGGAGGACGCCGAGGTGCAGGAAAAGGACCTGGCAGTGATTGACTTTAAGGGCATGATAGATGGGGAACCCTTTGAGGGTGGTGAAGGGGAAAACTACTCCCTGGAGATCGGTTCGGGAACCTTTATCCCCGGATTTGAAGAGCAGTTGATCGGTGCACGCGTCGGTAATGAAAAAGAGGTTAACGTCACCTTCCCAGAGGACTACCAGGTCGATGATCTGGCCAATAAAGAGGCAGTATTTTACGTAAAAGTGAATGAAATTAAACGCCCCGAACTTCCTGAACTAAGCGACGATTTTATTCAAGAGTTAACCGAAGAGTTTTCTACCCTGGAGGAATTTCGCGCCGATGTGGAAAACAAGTTAAAAGAAAACCAGGAGCGCAGGGATAAAGTTGAACTGGAGACCAAGGTTGTCGAAAAAGTGGCGGAAGAAAACCCGGTGGAAGTGCCCGAGGTTCTTGTCAAGCGGGAGATAGACAACATGCTCAGTGAATTTGAATATTACCTGCGCATGCAGGGGCTGTCCCTGGAGCAGTACGGGAACCTGATTGAAGGCGGAATAGAAAAGCTGAAGGAGGAACGCCGGGAGGAAGCTGAAAAGCGTGCCCGGGCCAACCTGGTGCTGGATGCCATTATTAAAAAAGAAGAAATCATCGCCAGCATGAAAGAGATCGATGCGAAAATTGAGGAATTCTCTCAAGGCCAGGACGTGAATCCCGAGGAAGTCAAAGAAAAGTTTGCCCGGCAAGGCCGCCTGGACATGATCGCCCATGAAATTCGCTATCGCAAGGCGATCGACCTGCTGGTGGAACATGCCAACATCGTCGAGAAAACGGAAGAAGCCCCTGAACAAGAAACCGCTGAAAAGCCTGAATCTCTGGAGGATACATCTATTGAAGTGGAAACACCTGATGAAGAAAAAACACCGGGTGATGAAGTAACGCCTGATCAAGCGGAAAAGACCATTGAAGAATAATCATTGATCATTTAACGGCCCGGCTTCAAAAAGCAGCCGGACAGAATGAAAGGAGAGGAAAAACGATGCAGTTAGTTCCAATGGTTGTTGAGCAAACCAGCCGTGGGGAAAGAGCTTACGATATTTACTCCCGGTTATTAAAAGACAGAATTATTTTTATCGGCACCCCCATCGATGATAACGTGGCCAACCTGGTCATTGCCCAGCTTCTTTTTCTGGAGTCGGAGGATCCTGATAAAGATATCAACATCTACATCAACTCCCCCGGAGGCTTGATTTATTCCGGGCTGGCCATATACGATACCATGCAGTATATCAAGCCTGACGTTTCGACGATTTGCGTCGGTCTGGCTGCCAGCATGGGCGCGGTGCTTCTTGCCGCCGGCTCCAAGGGCAAAAGGTACGCCCTGCCTCACTCCCGCATGATGATGCATCAACCGGCGGGCGGTGCCCAGGGCCAGGCCGTAGATATTGAAATTCACGCCAAAGAAATCCTATTGATCCGAGAGTCTCTCAACAAGATCCTGTCAGACCATACGGGTCAGCCTGTAGAGCGTATTGCGACAGATACTGACAGAGATTACTACATGTCCGCCACTGGGGCGGTGGAGTACGGGTTAATCGACTCCGTCCTTGAGAACCGGGAACAAATGACGAGGTGAAACCATGTTTAAATTCAATGAAGAAAAAGGACAATTAAAGTGTTCTTTTTGCGGTAAAACCCAGGAGCAGGTGCGCAAGCTGGTGGCCGGTCCTGGCGTGTATATTTGCGACGAGTGTATTGAACTTTGCAACGAGATCATTGAAGAAGAGATCGGCGAAGATATGGACTTTAACATGGTTGACCTGCCCAAGCCCGTTGAAATCAACGAGGTGTTGAACAAGTACGTGATCGGGCAGGAAAGTGCCAAGCGGGTCCTTTCTGTCGCTGTTTATAACCATTACAAGCGGGTGAACGCCGGTCAAAAAGTAGATGACGTGGAGCTGCAGAAAAGCAACATCATGCTTATCGGCCCCACGGGTGTAGGGAAGACCCTGCTGGCCCAAACCATGGCCCGTCTGCTCAACGTGCCCTTTGCCATCGCTGACGCCACGTCCCTTACGGAAGCAGGCTACGTGGGTGAAGACGTGGAAAACATCCTGCTCAAGCTGATCCAGGCAGCCGACTATGACCTGGAAAAGGCGGAAAAAGGGATCGTTTACATTGATGAATTTGATAAAATTGCCCGTAAAAGCGAGAACCCTTCCATCACTCGGGATGTTTCCGGAGAAGGCGTGCAGCAGGCCCTGCTGAAAATTCTGGAGGGCACCGTGGCCAGTGTTCCGCCCCAGGGCGGTCGCAAGCACCCCCACCAGGAGTTTATGCAGATTGATACCACCGATATTCTGTTTATCTGCGGCGGTGCTTTTGACGGCCTGGAAAAAATTATCCTCAAACGGATAGGGGCAGGTGGCATGGGTTTTGGTGCCGATGTCCGTCCCAAGCTGGACGTCAACATCGGCGATATACTCCGCCATGTGCGACCCGAAGATTTGATCAAGTACGGCCTGATCCCCGAGTGCGTGGGCCGGCTTCAGGTTATTGCCGTGCTGGATGCTCTGGACCGGGAGGCGCTGGTTCGGATTCTCACCGAACCGGTTAACGCCCTGGTCAAGCAGTATCAAAAAATGTTTGAACTCGATGGTGTCCAACTGGAATTTAAAGACGGTGCCCTGGAAGCTATCGCCGATGAAGCCATCGGTCACAAAACGGGTGCCCGTGGTTTACGAGGTATTCTGGAAGGCATATTGCTCAATACTATGTATGAAATTCCTTCCAGGGATGATATAGAGAAGTGCACCATTACAACAGGTGTGGTCCGTAAAGAAGAAGAACCCAAGCTGTTAACCTCTTCGGGTAAAAAGAAAAAAGGGGCATCGGCTTCTTAGGTAAAATACGTGCTTTCAGGAAGCCCGGTGCAGCCTGGGCAAAGATAAGCGGAGCCGATACCTTAGGAAGCGGAAACGCCATTTAAACTAAATACAAGCGGGCAGCCAAGACAGGCTGCTCTTTCTCTTTCTTCTTCTATTTCATCCTGGCGACTTATTCTCTCATCAATCTAAAGCAGGAATTTGGTTAATCTACACGAACTCCGGCAATACTAAATTGAGATATTTTTAGACAGATAACAGGTTGTGGGAGGTTTTGCTATCGTGTATGGTATGCCTGGTGTGGTCGGTATCATCCAGCTGCTGTTTATTGTGATCATTGGGCTTTACGTCTGGAGCTTGATGAAGAATCAACGGGGCAGTAAGGTGACCATTGACCGGGAATCCACCAAGGAAATGGAAGAACTGTATCGCCTAAGAAAGCTGTCCCTGACAGAGCCCCTGTCAGAAAAAGTGCGTCCTTCTAATTTTAAAGAAATTATCGGCCAGATAGAAGGCCTTAAGGCCCTGAGAGCATCGTTATGCGGTCCCAATCCCCAGCACGTCCTGCTTTACGGCCCCCCCGGTGTGGGTAAAACCGCTGCTGCCCGCCTGGTTCTTGAAGAAGCGAAAAAAAACCAGCTGTCCCCCTTTTCCACCGAGGCCAAGTTTGTCGAAGTGGATGCCACGACCGTCCGATTTGACGAACGCGGGATTGCTGATCCCCTTATCGGAACGGTTCACGACCCCATATACCAGGGAGCGGGCCCCATGGGAGTCGCCGGTATTCCCCAACCCAAACCGGGTGCTGTAACCAAGGCCCACGGCGGTATTTTGTTTATAGACGAAATCGGGGAGCTTCATCCCATTCAGATCAACAAACTGTTAAAAGTGCTGGAAGACCGGAAAGTTTTTCTGGAAAGCGCGTATTACAACAGCGAAGATCGAAACATGCCCCGGCATATTCACGAGATTTTTCAAAACGGCCTTCCGGCAGATTTCCGCCTCATCGGAGCGACGACCCGCCAACCCGAGGAACTGCCTCCAGCGGTACGTTCCCGCTGCATGGAGATATTTTTCCGCACCCTGGCGCCGGAAGAAATCAGCAAAATTGCCCACAACGCCGCCGAACGCATCGGGTATGCCTTGTCGAGAGACGCCTTGAAGGTTATCGAGGCATTTGCTATGAACGGTCGCGAAGCCGTCAACATGGTCCAGACCGCCGCCGGGGTGGCCCAGAGTGAAGGAAGAAATAGCCTGGAAGCAGAGGACATGGAGTGGGTGGTCAACAACAGCCGGCTTTCCCCCAGGCCTGAAAAATGCATCCCTGAATGTCCCCAGGTGGGCGTGGTCAACGGTCTGGCGGTTTACGGCCCCAGTTTGGGGGCCATCCTGGAAATTGAGGCCAGCGTCTGTCAGGTGGAGAAAGGCGCCGGTCGCTTGAGTATTACCGGCGTTGTGGAAGAAGAAGAGATGGGGCGCATGGGTCGAACGCTGAAGCGTAAAGGGATGGCCCGAAGTTCGGTAGAAAATGTGCTAACCGTTTTGGGGTGGCACCTGGAATTAAGCATTCGCGATTATGATATACACCTGAATTTCCCCGGTGGAGTCCCCGTTGACGGACCTTCGGCCGGGGTGGGCATTGCCACAGCAGTTTATTCAGCCATAACCGGCATCCCCGTCGATAATACCGCCGCCATGACTGGCGAACTGTCCATCCGGGGACTGGTCTGTCCAGTAGGTGGCGTGATGACAAAAATTGAAGCAGCCCGGGAAGCGGGGGTAACCCGTGTATTTATTCCCCGCAAGAACTGGCAGCACCTTTTCGACAAGGAAACACTCATCCAGGTGATCCCCGTTGACCATGTGCAGGAAGTGATAGAACAGGTTCTTCAGGTGCAGATGCTCCCATCCAGCATGTCCAAGAAAACCGGGTCGGAAAGGGCTGCCAGGGAGTTTGTCTCCCTCAATGCAAAAAAAGAGGATATTTGCGATTAGAAGAGAAATAACAGAAAAGACCGGTAATGTATAAATGGTTGTGATTCCATTCCGGTAGTGGAGAGGAGGAATAGATATAATGAGCAAAATACTTGAACTGCCGTTACTTCCCCTTAGAGGGGTTATTGTTTTTCCAAACATGGTTATCCATCTGGATGTGGGCCGGGAGCGTTCGGTGAAGGCTCTGGATGAAGCCATGGTACACGACAATCAGATTTTTCTTGTGGCCCAAAAAGAGGCCAAAACAAACGAACCTGTGAATGATGACCTGTACAGCCTGGGGACGGTTGCCAACATTAAACAGACTTTAAAGCTTCCGGGTGGAACCCTACGGGTGTTGGTTGAGGGGCTGCACCGGGCCAGGATAGAAAAATTTCTACAGTCCGAACCTTTTTTTAAGGCCAGGGTTGAAGAAATTCAAGAAGATGAAACCAAGACCAATGAAACTGAAGCCTTCATGCGCCACTTGTTGGATCAATTTGAACAATACATTAAACTGAGCAAAAAGATCCCCCCCGAGGCATTCGCCACTGTTTCAGAAATTGATGAACCCGGAAGGTTGGCCGATGGGATGATTTCAAACCTGTCATTAAAACTGGAACAAAGACAGGAACTCCTGGAGGTTTTGCAGCCACAAGCGCGCCTGGAAAAACTGGCAGAAATCCTGAGCCGGGAGATGGAAATCCTTGAACTGGAAAAAAAGATCAACGTCAGAGTGCGCAAGCAGATGGAAAAAACCCAAAAAGAATATTACTTGCGGGAGCAGGTCAAGGCTATCCAAAAAGAACTGGGTGAGCGGGACGAGCGTACTGCAGAAGCCGATGAATACCGTAAAAAAATCGCGGATGCCGGACTGCCCGAAGAAGCGGAAAAAAAAGCGCTTAACGAGCTGGACCGCCTGGAAAAAATGCCTCCGGCGGCGGCCGAGGCAGTTGTTGTCCGCAATTACCTGGACTGGATGCTGGAACTCCCCTGGTCTGTGATGACAGAGGATCGCCTGGACCTGGACGTTGTGGAGCAAATACTGGAGGAGGACCATTACGGGCTGGAAAAAGTCAAGGAGCGAATCGTGGAGTACCTGTCCGTGCGTCGACTCACCCAAAAAATAAAAGGGCCCATTTTATGCCTGATCGGCCCTCCGGGTGTGGGGAAAACTTCCCTGGCGCGCTCCATTGCCCGCAGCCTGCAGAGGAAATTTGTGCGCATTTCCCTGGGGGGTGTACGGGACGAGGCGGAAATTCGCGGACACCGGCGCACCTATGTGGGTGCCCTTCCCGGTCGGATCATCCAGGGGATCAAGCAGGCCAAGTCCAGGAACCCGGTTTTCTTGCTGGATGAGGTCGATAAAATGTCAACGGACTTTCGGGGAGACCCCTCGGCGGCCCTGCTGGAGGTCCTGGATCCCGAGCAGAACAACTCCTTTAGCGACCACTTCATTGAAGTGCCTTTTGATCTTTCCCAGGTGATGTTTATTACTACGGCAAACAGCCGGTTTAACATTCCCCAGGCTTTGCTGGATCGCATGGAAATCATATATATTGCCGGTTACACGGAAGAGGAAAAAGTTCGAATCGCCCAGAGGCACCTGATTAGAAAACAGCTGGATGAAAACGGGCTGACCCATGATAACCTCCGAATTTCCGAGGGAACCTTGAGGCACATTGTCCGGGAGTATACCCGGGAAGCCGGCGTGCGTAACCTGGAGCGGGAAATTGCCAACATTTGTCGAAAAACGGCGAAAGAGGTTGTCAAGAAAAAGGAATACCGCATCAGCGTAACCCGAAGCAACCTGCATAAGTACCTGGGACCGCCCCGTTTCCGTTACGGGTTGGCCGAGAGAGAAAACGAGGTGGGTGTAGCGACCGGGGTGGCCTGGACCGAGACCGGCGGTGACCTGCTGGCCATCGAAGTGACCCTCATGAAAGGCAAAGGGAAACTCATCCTTACTGGAAAGCTGGGGGATATCATGCAGGAGTCTGCCCAGGCGGCATTGAGCTTTATCCGCTCCAGGGTAGAATTCTTAAATATTGACCCTGCTTTCCATGAAGAATACGATATCCACATCCATATTCCAGAAGGAGCTATCCCCAAAGACGGCCCTTCCGCCGGAATAACCATGGCAACAGCTATGATCTCCGCTCTCACCCAGGTGCCGGCCAATCGGCACGTGGCTATGACAGGGGAAATTACACTCCGGGGCCGGGTTCTTGCCGTCGGGGGCGTAAAGGAAAAGGTGCTGGCTGCCCACCGTGCCGGGATAAAAACCATTATTTTACCGGCGGATAACAAGAAAGACCTGACAGAAATCCCGGCCAATGTTCGCCGTAAGATCGATTTTGTACTGGTAGAGCACATTGACCAGGTGATAGAGAAAGCCCTGCTTAAAGAAGAAAAAAAGGAAGAAAAAAAGAAGGAAAATACCAATGAAGATCAAAAAAGCCGAGTTCCTGAGGTTGGCCACCCGGCCTGAAGATTTTTTGCCCGGGCATTACCCTGAAATTGCCCTGGCCGGCCGCTCCAATGTGGGGAAATCTTCCCTGCTGAACACCCTGGCCGGCATGCGAAACCTGGCCCGAACCAGCAACACACCAGGAAAAACCCGGGCCGTCCATTTTTACTTGTTCAACGGGGCCTTTTGCATGGTAGACCTGCCCGGGTATGGCTATGCCCGGATTTCCCGCTCTGAACAGCAGAAATGGGGCCAATTAATAGAAGGTTTTCTGGTTAACCGAAAATCCATAAAAATGATCCTGCACCTGGTGGATATCCGTCATGCGCCCTCGGAAGAGGACAAGCAGATGTCTGCCTGGTTGAGCCATTTTGAATTTCCTGCCCTGGTGGTGGCCACCAAGCTGGACAAAATACCCCGGGGAAAACGGGAAGGTCAAAAGCTTCTCATCGCCCGGACCCTGGAAAAGGATCCATCGGACATCCTGCTCTTTTCCTCCAAAACCCGGGAAAACCGCGACAAGCTCTTAAAATTAATCCAGGACCAGTTATCTCAATAACGATGGAGTCCGAGAAGCAAGGAGAAGGAGAAGCAAGGGGACGGTTCTCTTGCTTCCTCGATAACATCGGTGTTTCTCCAATGCCTGGGGAAGGCGATGACATTTTGTGGAAGGAAGCAAGAGAACCGTCCCCTTGCTTCCCCCTTGCTTCCTGCTTCCCCGGAGAACTGTTTCCTGGCTTCACCCGTTGCCTTAAGGAAGTTATCCGAATAGGAAGGAAAGTTGGATGCGTATTTATGAGAATATGGGATATTCCACCGAAAAATCTGTGTGCTAAGCATCTGCTTGGGGAACACCGGGAACTCCACGCCGTGTGGTCCATCATTACCAATGATAAAAAAGGGTATTCCTGCCACCCGGAAACCCAAAGGTGGCGCGGCAAGTTAAAAGCCCTCTACTGTCGGCATGAAGAGCTGGTTGAAGAGATGAAAACAAGAGGATATCGACACGCAAGCTCCCTGGATGCTTCCCTGGCTACGGGTTCCGGGGTGCAGGATGCGTATGTGGATACGCCGGCGGAGCAGTGTAACCTGTTAAAGCAAAAGGGCTGTCAGTGCAGCCTGGACTGATACAACAGGGTATGGAAAATCCCGGCTCAAGCAAGATACAGCACTGCTTTCAAAAAGCGCCATCACCCCCTAACCGGGGAGCTGGTGACAGCATTTTAAAAGGTGTGCATAGAGGTGCGCATGCTTTTTCGCTCACCGCACCCTTGGCAGCGCGGTGGGTCGGCATACGCCGACGATGCCTTTCCCATACTATGCTTGTAAAAGCCCGGCTTTAAGCAGCTGCTGGCGCACCGCCAGGCTGAGGCCGGCAGCAGCGAAAAGCTTTACCGCGTCCAGGGGAATAAATGGAACCACACCCATCACCAGGGCCTGGGGCAAGCCCAGCCCGGTAATGAAACTCAGCTGCAGGGTTCCTAACGTATAAATAGCGGCCAGGCAGAGCCCCATACCGCCTGCCATGGCTGCGTACGTGCTTTTTCTTTCCACGACTTTACCCAGCAGGTACACACCCAGCACAAAACCCCAAAGATAACCGCCGGTGGGTCCCAGCACAATGTGTATGCCTCCCTGGGCATGATGAAACACGGGCATGCCTACCGCACCCATAAGGATATACACCAGCACGGCCACCGCTCCGCGGCGGCTACCCAAAATTCCCCCCACCAGAAACACGCCGAAAGTCTGCCCCGTAATGGGTACCGGGCTAAAGGGAATGGGAATGGAAACCTGGGCCATGATGGCCATTAAGGCGGCAAACAAGCCGCATAGGATGTAGTGTTTCGTCTGCATTACAAACCTCCTAATGATAAACCACGGGGACGGTTCTTGTGGATCGATAACCACGGGGACGGTTCTTGTGGATCAATAACTCATGAGTAGCTATCACTGACTCATTAAATGCTGTTATGCCAATGAACAAAAACCTAATCCTTTACAGTGTTTCAGCAAACGGTTCTATTATGATCCACAAGAACCGTCCCCGTGGCTTCTATTATAACCACAAGAACCGTCCCCGTGGTTTAAATGTTCCGGGTCTATTTTTTTAATGTGACTTCTCCGGCGTGAAAATGCTTTCGTGTCCCGTCGTCCCCTTGGACGACCAGGGCTCCATCATCCTGAATGTCAACGGCTGTTCCTGAAAAATTTCCGGCAGGTAGGGACACGCTGACTCGCCGTTCCAGGGTGATGCTGTTTTTTTTCCAGGCCTGGATAATTGGCCCGGTTCCCTGGGTACGGATGGTTGTGTAAAGATGATCCAATTCATTGATTACCGAAGCGGTTAGTGCTAAGCGGTCCGCTTTTTTACCGCTTTCCAGGTACAGGGAAGTGGCTGTTGATGCCAGTTCCGGGGGAAAATCTTCCGGTGCCTGGTTGGCGTTTAAACCGATGCCAATAACCAGGTAGTGCAGCCGGTCGGCTTCCGCCTTCAATTCGGTAAGAATGCCGCAGATTTTTCGCTCCCTGATCAGGATATCGTTTGGCCACTTGATGCCTGCTTTTAGGTAGGCATAAGGACCATTGAGGGCACGGGTAACGGCTACAGCAGCAACAAGGGTAAACCCAGGCGTTTCCTGGGGAAACACAGCAGGCTTGAGCAAAACAGACAGCCATATACCCTTACCCAAGGGAGAGGACCAGCTTCGTCCAAGCCTGCCTTTTCCGCGGGTTTGCTCTTCGGCCAAAACAACGGTTCCTTCCGGGGCTCCTTCTTCCGCCATAGTTTTCAAGCGTTCATTGGTTGACTCCACGGAAGGGAAATAGTGGATCTTTACTGAAGGCACCCCAATGATTTCGCCGTCCAGCCTTTCCACCAGCTCGGCGGGGTAAAGCCGGTCTGGAACCTGGAGGAGGCGATATCCCAGGCGGGGGCTTCCTTCGATGCGATACCCCTCAGCCTGAAGGCCGTTGATGGCCTTCCAGACAGCTGTCCGGCTGACCGACAGCTCCCCAGCCATGATTTCTCCTGATACATAACCGGGCTTGTGTTTTTTTAACAGTTCCAAGACCTTGTTTCGCATTATTTCTCCTTTGCAAAATGGGGATGAACCGGGGTTTTTAATCGCTTCCCACCCGTTGAGGAGGTCTGCCTTCTTTATGGCGGCGATTTTGTCAAGCGCTACTTTCTATAAGTTAAAAGCTTAAGAGAAAGGCATCAGCCAGCCTGAAGAGCAA
>SKMY01000231.1 GCA_007120815.1 Syntrophomonadaceae bacterium
ACAATCTTTAAATAAAAAACCTCGCACATTTGCGAGGCGTGGGCAAATACATTCTATTTTAATGCGTGGTTTTAGCGGAAACGCTCACTAGAAAAGGGTGACAAGAGAAGCCCACTTGTCACCTTCTTGTATCTCATGTTTTGAAGAGGCGCCGGGCATTATCAAAGCAGGCCTGACCCACTTTATCCGGGGTTGTTCCCCGCAGCGCGGCCACCTTTTCAGCAACCAGCGCCACGTAGGCCGGCTCGTTTCGCTTCCCCCTACGGGGAACGGGCGTTAAAAAGGGGGCATCGGTCTCTATCAGGAGTTTGTCCAGGGGAACCCGGGAAGCGACCTGCGCCAGGGCGTTGTTTTTTGGATAGGTAACCGGGCCGGCAATGGAAATATACAGGCCCAGCTGTACGGATCTTTTGGCCAGGGCCATATCTCCGGAGAAACAGTGCATTATACCTCCCCTTTCAGGAAGGCCTTCGGATTCAACAATGTTCATAACGTCCTGATGGGCATCCCGGTCGTGAAGGATAACCGGAAGATTTATCTCCCTGGCCAGCCGAAGCTGCTGGCGAAAAAGTTCCCGCTGAACCGGTCGTGGAGACCGGTCTCGGTAAAAATCCAGGCCCATTTCTCCCAGGGCAACCACCTTGGGATGTTCGGCCATGCGGGCCAGATCATCCAGGTAGCTGGAGGGGGCCTTGGATGCATCGTGGGGGTGAATGCCGCAAGCGGCATAGACAAAGGGGTAGGTTTCAGCCAGGGCAATGGACTTCCTGGAAGAATTCAGGTCAAAGCCAACATTTACGATCAGCTTTATCCCGGCGTCTTCCGCCCGCTTTAAGACGGCGTCCCGATCCCCGTTGAAATTGGGAAAATCCAGGTGGGCGTGGCTGTCAACCAGGTTGTATTTCTTGGTTTTTACGTTCATGATATTCGGCTCCCGAGAGGGATTTCACCATCCACGGTGGTCAGAACCAGGCGGCCATCGGGCGATGTGGCTGCCAAAACCATCCCTTCGGAGATGATGCCCCTTAATTTTGCCGGCTTCAGGTTAGCCAGGAAAAGGGTCTTTTTTCCCACCAACGCTGCGGGTGTATAGTATTGGGCGATTCCGGCAACGACCTGGCGCTGTTCCTGGCCCAGATCGACAACTAGCTTGAGCAGTTTGTCTGCCTTGGGAATGGATTCAGCAGATATAATTTGCCCCACCACCACCTCAACCCGGGCAAATTCATCTATTGTGATCACCCCTTGGGAATCATCATCTTTATCTTCCTGCTCTGCAGCCGTTTTTTCGGCCGGCTGATCAGAGGACGGTTCTCCCAGTAGGGATTCCAGCTCTTTTTCAACATCCAACCGGGGAAAGAGATCGGCCGAACGCTGGGCTTGTGTTCCAGATTTGAAGAGCCCCCAGGTGGTTAAACTCTCCCAGCTTTGCAGGTCAGTTTGGGTTTCCATGCCCAGCTGGCTCCAGATCCGCCGGGGGGTTTGGGGCATGAAAGGCTGCAGCATGACGGAAACAAACCGCAGGGACTCACACAGGTTGTACATGACGGTGCCCAGCCGCGCTTTTTTATCCTCATCCCGGGCTAAAAGCCACGGTGTGGTTTCATCGATATACTTGTTAGAACGGCGCACCAGTGTCCAAAGGGTTTCCAGGGCATTGCTGAATTGCAGTTTATCCATTAAAGCAGCAACCTGCTCCGGTGTCTCCAGTGCCAGCTGCTTCAGCTCGTTGTCCACAGCATGGGTTTCTTCTTCCGGTGCAGGAACTTGACCGGAAAAGAAACGCTCCAGCATGGCCACTGTACGGCTAAGCAGGTTGCCCAGGTCGTTGGCCAGATCGCTATTGATGCGTTGGAGCATGTTTTCGTTATTGAAGACCCCGTCTGCGCCAAAAGGAATTTCCCGCAACAAATAGTACCGAAGGCTGTCGGAACCGTAGCGGTCCGCGAGCACCAGGGGGTCAATGACGTTACCCCGGGACTTGGACATTTTCCCTTCCTGCATCAACAGCCATCCATGGCCGTAAACCTGCCTGGGCAGCGGGACATCTAAGGCCATTAGAAAGATTGGCCAATAAATGGAATGGAAACGGACAATCTCTTTAGCCATAAGGTGAACGTCCGCCGGCCAATAGCGTTCCATCAGGGATTCATCACCTGATTGATAACCCAGGGCTGTAATGTAGTTACTTAGCGCATCTAACCAGACGTAAATCACGTGGTTGTTATCAAAAGGAACCGGTATACCCCAATCAAAGGTGGTGCGAGACACACAAAGGTCTTCCAGTCCCGGGCGCAAAAAATTATTGATCATTTCATTCTTCCGTGAAGGAGGTTGAATAAATTCCGGGTGGGTTTCAATGTGCTTTAGCAGCCGATCAGCGTAGCGTGACATCCGGAAAAAATACCCCTCTTCGGCCACCAGTTCGACCGGGCGTTCACAATCGGGGCAGTTTCCCTCGTTAACCTGGCGTTCTGTCCAAAAAGACTCGCAAGGGGTGCAGTACCATCCTTCGTAACGCCCCCGGTAAATATCTCCCTGCTCAAAAAGCCTATCAAAGATTTTCTGGACCGCTTTTTTATGCCTCGGTTCCGACGTTCGAATAAAATCATCATAAGAAATATCCAGGGCAGACCAGAGTTCCTTAATCCCTTCAACTATTTCGTCCACGAAGACCTGGGGTGATTTTTCCGTCGCCTCGGCACTACGCTGGATTTTCTGCCCATGCTCGTCGGTTCCCGTTAAAAACCAGACATCAAAACCGGTCAGCCGCTTAAACCGGGCCATGGCATCTGCAGCCACCGTCGTATAGGAGTGACCGACATGCAGCCGATCGCTCGGATAATATATTGGGGTCGTTATGTAAAATGTTTTCTTCGACAAAATGAACGCCTCCTTCTATTTCCGCAATGCAGCAAGCACTTGCGCGTATGTACAAGGAAATTATAACAAAATAATCTGCTATCAGCAACTGCAGGCGCTGCATTTGTGCTTCTCTTGAAAATTGCTTGCAAAGACTGGACGGAAGATCCATAATTTACTTTTTGTTGAAACAAAGGTATTGATTTTCATGGCAATTACTGGTATAATACTACAAGATATTTGTCGAAATCTGCATGAGGAGGTTGAGAGGGGTTGAAATCAACAGGAATCGTTCGAAAAGTTGATGAACTGGGAAGGGTCGTGATTCCCATTGAACTGAGGCGTACGCTGGGGATCAATGTTAAAGACGCCCTGGAAATTTATGTCGACGGCGAAAAAATCGTTTTAAAGAAATATGAGCCGGCGTGCATCTTTTGTGGCAATGCAGAAGGCGTCAAGCATTTTAGCGGCCGAATTGTTTGTGATGAATGCATCAGTAAAATGTCGGATTAACGCACCTAATACTATCTTAATAAGAAAGAAAAAAGGGCTTTCCTGAAACACATCGAGGAAGAGCCCTTTTTGTTTTCAGTCGGTTTTACTGAATATATACTGCATAAGCTATTGTATTTTGTTTAGCCCTTTTTTTTGCCCTGCAGTTTGAGCATCATATGATAGACTTCGCTGCGGGTAAGCGACGAAAGCCGGGACGCTCTCCTGACCGCTTCTGCCGGGGAAAGTCCCCTGCTGAGCAGTTCTTCCAGGCATTCTTTTGTGTCATCTTCCTGCAACAAACTGTTGACTTTCGGCGGGCCGGGGGCAACAACCAGGGTTATTTCTCCCCGGGGTGAGGTTTCCTTGAACCCTTTATGCAGGTCCCCGGCTGTTCCTTTACGGACTTCTTCAAACCGCTTGGTGAGTTCCCGACAAACGGCGACCTGGCGGTCCCCAAGGGCTTCCTGCATGTCCTCCAGGGTTTGCAGCAGACGGTGGGGCGATTCATAGAAGACCGCTGTTTTATCCTCTGCAGCAATGGACTGCAGCTCCATTTTCCGCTCCTTCTTTTTTCGACTTAAAAACCCCCAAAAAACAAATCTTTGGGGGGGGAACCCGGACATAAGTAGGGCTGTAAGGCCTGCTGAAGGGCCGGGAAGGACCGTAAAAGGCACGCCTTCACTGGCAGCCCTTTCCACCAGGGTAAAACCTGGATCTGAAATGCCCGGCAGGCCGGCATCAGAGATTAATACAATCACTGCCCCGTTTTTCACCCGGTTAAGTATTTCTATCCCCTGTTTCTCCCGGTTGGACTCCCGGAATGATAAAAGGGGCGTCTTAATTGAGTAGTGGGTTAGCAGCTTTTTACTCCGTTCGACGCTTTCCACGGCGATAAAATCCGCTGACTCCATACATTCCAGGGCCCTTAAGGTCACATCTTTCAGGTTCCCGATAGGGGTTGCACAGAGATAGAGCATCCCTGAATGATTCTGTCTATCTTCCATATCACTCTACCCGTTCTCCAGGGGTTTCCTTTCGACTTCTTCGGCAGGAAACTGCTGCTGGCTGGATGTTTCCAGGAGCTCGACCAGCACGGATTTATTTTTTTTGCTGCAATGAATAACCTTGCCGTCACCGTGAGGTGTAATGACCAGGTCACCGGAAGCAAAAGAATCATTTTTTGATACCTCGTAGCGTTCAGCCTCGTAACGCAGGCAGCACATCAGCCGTCCACAAATTCCAGATATCTTGGTCGGGTTAAGGGACAGGTTCTGCTCTTTGGCCATTCGAATGGAAACCGGCTCAAAATCTCCTAAAAACGTGGTGCAGCACAAGCCCCGACCGCAGGGACCGAATCCGCCCAGCATCTTGGCTTCATCTCGAACCCCAATTTGGCGAAGCTCTATACGGGTTCGAAAAACCGATGCCAGGTCCTTGACCAGTTCGCGAAAATCCACCCGGCCGTCTGCAGTAAAATAGAAGATAATCTTGTTGTGGTCAAAGGTGTATTCCACATCGACTAACTTCATGTCCAGCCTGTGCTTTCCTACCTTTTCCTGGCATATACTCAAGGCTTCTTTTTCTTTTTGCCGGTTATCGGCCAGCTTTTTATAATCATCCACCGTTGCTTTTCGTCGAACAGGTTTTAGGGGGCTGACAATATCTTTATCTCGGACGTCTTTTGCTTCCTGGACCACTTCTCCAAATTCCAGCCCTCGACTGGTTTCCACGATAATATCGTCCCCGACCTTCAGGTTGAGGGTTCCCGGAGCAAAATAATAGATTTTGCCAGCTCGACGAAACCGTACTCCCACAACTTTTGGCACATTACACAACTCCTCTCATCTTCAAAAACAATGCTTCCAGGGCCAGCCTTCGATTTACATTACCCATGAGTTCATCTTTGGTTTGTAGGACTGCCCGGCAAATTTTCTCCAGGGAAAACGCATGTTGACCGGGAGCCCTTGAAGCGGTCAACCATTTTTCCCGGTAGAAAACAAATAGCAGGTCCAGCATTTCATTTATATTATCTCTTTTGGAAACATCTTCTGCCCGGGAAAACAGTTGGATTCCCGAACCCCTTTCGATTTCCTGCACCAGCTCCCGGATCTCGTCATATTTTTCCATCCAGCCCCCCCTATCGGCCATTTCAATGGCCTGACCCGGGTTACCCCCGGCCAGTTCCACGATAACCTGTTGTTCCTCGGTAGAAAGGGCAAACCTTTCCCTCAGAATGGCCAGGATGCTCTCCCCGTCAAGGGGCTTCATGTTAAAATGGGAACACCGGGAAATAATCGTCGGAAGCAGCAACCAGGGCCTTGGGCTTAAGAGAATAAAGACCAGTTCTCCCGGAGGCTCTTCAAGTATTTTTAAAAGGCTGTTGGCAGCGGGCAGCGTCAATCGGTCGGCATCATGAATCAGGCAAACCTTCCAGCGGCCTTCTCCCGGTTGGTAATGGAGCCTTTCCTGGATATCCCGCACCTGCTCAATTTTCAGGCTGGCACCTTGAGGGACCAGGCGAATCACGTTGGGGTGGTTCCCGCTCACTGTTTTGCGGCAGGAAAGGCATTGCCCGCAGGGTGGCTCGGATCCGTGTTCGCAGTTCAAAGCCTGGGCAAAAAGGGTGGAGAGCATGTTTTTACCGCTTCCAACAGGACCAGAAAAAAGGTATGCGTGAGGAATTTGATCCTGTTGAAGCGTTCTTTTCAAGGTCTCCAGGGTTAAATCCTGGCCTTTAACACGTTCAAACCCCACTACTGTCGCCTCCTGCCCGGGTTATCAAAGACCGTTCCTGTATCATCTGCCAAACGAATTTCCAAATGGTATCATGAATCACGTGAACATTCTCAGCCGCATCAATTAAACGAAAACGCCCGGGTTCCTGGCAGGCAAGCTTAAGAAACCCTTCTTGAACGCGGCGATGAAATGCCAGGGCCTTTTGTTCCATGCGATCGCCAAAGGATGGGCTGTTTTCGCTTTTTTTCCCCAACCGTTCCAGGCCCGCCTCCGCTTCAATATTCATTAAAAGGGTCATATCCGGGATGACTCCACCGGTGGCCCACATGTTTATCATCTTGATCATTTCTGGATTTTCAGCCCCGGCGTACCCCTGGTAAACGGTGCTGGAATCAAAAAACCGATCGCAAATAATCACCCGGCCCGTTTCCAGGGCAGGTTTAATGACTTCCGCTACCAGTTGGGCCCGGGCCGCGCTGTAAAGAAGCACTTCACAAGTCACGGTCATTTCAGCGTATTGCGGATTAAGCAGCACCTTGCGTATTTCCTCACTGATAGCGGTTCCACCAGGTTCCCGGGTAACCACGGCCTCCAGGCCGCACCCTAAAAGACGCTCTTTTAGCATCTGAGCCTGGGTGGTTTTTCCAGCCCCGTCAGGGCCTTCAAAAGTAATGAAAATACCGTCCTGATTCTGGCAGGGTTTCATTTTCAGGGTTTCTCCTTTATCTAAGGGCCAACATTTTTATTTTAACATATATTATTAACCTCTGTCACAACTTTAATTAGGTTCAATTCCGGATCCCCTACCCCGTGAAAAACCTGCCCTTTTTGCCTTTTTGACAGCAAGTAATCAACGGCTGACCCGGTGATGATCTCTCCCGGCGCCAGGATGGGAATGCCCGGTGGCGACTGAACAATCATTTCTCCGGATATTTTCCCGGCGGAATTTTCCAGCGCACAGGCCTCGTGCCTTGCCTTTACCGCATCACCAGGAATTAGGGCAAAAGAAGAAAATGTTTTCCAGGCCTCCGTGTAGCTTTTACCCCCAGGCTCGTTAGGATGCAAAAAGGGATATACGGCGCGTCCTTTTCCCTCGTGGTTGTTTTTATTCGGTAATTCACCTTTTTCTGTGACAGCCCGGGCAATCGCCTGAGCCAGGTTTTCCGGCGTTAGCGTCAGCGCTGCGGGGCCAACCACCATTAATATAAAGGCCTCTTCCTGCATCTCAACCAGGATGCGGCTTTTTCTTGAGAAAAGGGCCCCCAGGCTTCGCCCTTGAACATTCGGACACAATATTGTTATTCTACTGGGATCGAGAAAAAAGTGCGACTCCTGCCGGGCAGGAGAAAATACCGGAACGCCTTTTTGTTTTAACGCTCGCCGAAAACGAAGCGCCCACTGCTTTGTTTTTCCAAAAATCTTCCGTCCTTGTATTGCGGCCTGGCGTCGAGCCAAATCGAGAGATACCATCACCGGGTAAGGCGGGCTGCTGGTCTGCAGAACCTGCAGCCAGAAAGATAGGTCTTCGCTTGGCGTGTTTTCTGCCAGGTGTAAATAAGCACCGGGCGTTAAAGCCCCAAGGGATTTATGGGCGCTGTGTATCCACAGGTCGGCCCCCGCACCTGCAGCATGAGGCATTTTGCCCTGACTGAAAGGCAGGTGAGCCCCGTGGGCTTCATCAACAGCTAATAAAACACCCCGGTTTTTTGTCATTTCCCCGATGGCGTCCAAATTAGCAGCTACACCCCAGTATGAAGGCGATGTAACCAGGAGCATTTGCGCATCGGGATGTTCATTTAAGGCCTTCTCGACCGTCTTTGGCGTTACGTTAAGAGGCAAACCCGACATCGGTTCTATCTCAACCGGCAGGTAAACCGGGTTTGCCCCGGAAAGGGTGATGCCGTGCATCGCCGCTTTATGGGAGAGCCTGGTCAAAAGCACCTTAACACCGGGTCGGGTAAAGGCCATTAAAATCGCCAGCAGCCCTACGGTTGCCCCGTTGATAAGAAAATAGGTTTTTTCAGCCCCAAACAGTTGTGCCGCCAACTGCTGGGCATGTTGAATAACCCCGGTGGGCTGGTGCAGGTCATCCAGGGGGGGCACTTCTGTAAAGTCCCATTGCATCAAGGGGCCCAGCCCGGCCCTCAGTAAATGAGGGGCTCCGGGACCTCTGCCGTGAAGAGGGACATGAAAAGACAGGTGGTTCCCTTTACGTATCTTTCTGGTTGCCCGGTAAAGGGGCGCGGTGCCCTGCCCCTTTCTCCTGTTATCAAGTGGTTTCACTTTGTACACTTCCTATCCTATCTACCCACCAACCCTAACCGGGGAGTTGGTGCATCTCTTCCGGCGACATTGGTGCCTGTGGCTAAAGGCGCCGGCGACCGAAGGTCCTCGAGGGATGGAAACAGGCTTTCTTACCCACTCTACCCTGTTGGAGGAGGTCCGCCTTCCCTGTAGCGGCGACTTTGTCAAGCGGCTAAAAGCGTCTGGCGAAGTGAAAGCTTAAAGCCGGTCCGGCGGGCATGGACGCCCGCCGCCTGCAACCCGTAGCAGGACGCTTAAGTTTGCAGGTCGGCCGGCGGAAGCTTGAACTAAGCCCCGGCGCTTTCCGCGAAGAGCAACCGGAGCCGATACCGGGGAAGCGGAAACTCTATTTTATACCAAAGAACCGCCCCAGAGGCGGCTCTTAAAATATACTGATAGACGAAATCCCGTGTTGACATTAGCGCAGTGTATAGTTCGGCGCTTCCTTGGTTATCTGCACATCGTGGGGATGGCTTTCCGTTAACCCTGCGCTGGTTATTCTGACAAACCGCGTCTTGGTTCTTAGTTCCTGGAGGTTTTTCACACCGCAGTAGCCCATTCCAGCCCGGAGGCCGCCAACCAGCTGGAACACCATGTCTGATACGGTTCCCCGGTAGGGTACCCGTCCTTCAATGCCTTCAGCCACTGCTTTTTGTTCATCTTCTTGAAAATAGCGATCTCTTCCGCCTTCTTTCATGGCACCGACAGAACCCATTCCCCGGTAGACCTTGTAGCTTCGCCCCTGGAAGATTTCCATTTCCCCGGGACTTTCTTCGGTACCGGCGAACAAGCTCCCGATCATCACCACGTCAGCCCCGGTAGCAAGGGCCTTGGTAATATCTCCCGAATACTTGATCCCTCCATCGGCAATCACGGGAATCCCTTGCTTTTGGGCTTCCTGGGCAACGTCATAAACCGCCGTTACCTGGGGCACCCCGATTCCGGCAATCACGCGGGTGGTGCATATTGATCCCGGACCTACGCCAACTTTCAAGGCATCAACTCCAACCCGAATCAGATCCCTGGCAGCCTCTGAAGTGGCAATATTTCCCCCTATCACCTGGGCATCCGGATACTCATCTTTAATGCGCTGTACCGTTTCAATGACCAACTCGCTGTGGCCGTGGGCGGTATCTACAACCAGGACATCCACCCCGGCCTCTAACAGGGCTGCTACTCGCAACAGGCTGTCTCGGCCGATACCAACCGCTGCTGCAACCAACAGCCGCCCATCAGCATCCTTCGCAGCACGAGGATAAGCGATGGTTTTTTCAATATCCTTGATGGTAATCAGACCTTTGAGCATAAAGTTTTCATCTACAATAGGCAGTTTCTCTATTTTGTGATGGGCCAGAGTTTCCTGAGCTTCATCCAGGGTCGTTCCCTCGGAGGCGGTAACCAGGTTGTCTTTTGTCATCACGTCGCGGATAAGGCGGCTGTAATCCTTTTCAAAGCGTAAATCACGGTTGGTAATAATTCCTACCAGCTTCCCCTCAACTGTAATGGGGACACCGGAAATACGGTACCGTTCCATTAAGGCAGCGGCGTCATTAATCGTATGCATGGGAGACAGGTGGAAAGGGTTGGTAATAACCCCGTGTTCCGATCGCTTAACCCGGTCCACCTCTTCGGCTTGACGTTCAACAGACATGTTTCGATGTAAAACCCCGATGCCCCCCTCACGCGCAATGGCAATAGCCATTCGGGATCCTGTGACTGTATCCATACCCGCACTAATTATTGGTACTTTTAAGTTTAACTTTTTCGTCAAGCGTGTAGTGATATCCACGTCACGCGGAAGAACCTTGGAACGTGCCGGTAACAGTAAAACATCATCAAAGGTAATGCCTTCTTTTGAAAAACGATCTTCCAACCCTTACACCCCCTGAAAAAATTGGCCGGAACTGAAGATTTTATTGATCATAGCATTTACTGATAAGCCATGTCAACTTCCGACATGTTGTTTTTAGAAAATATGTCCAGCATTAAAATCGCTTGGTTTCTTACCGATTGTGTTGTAAAATGGACTTTAATTACAGGGAGAAAGGGGAAATACAGATGTTGTGGCAGTCAAAAGGTCCTGAAAATACAGACGCCACGGTTCAAGCTGCATTAAAAAGGGCGGCCGAGTTAAATATTAAGCACATCGTTGTGGCTTCAAATTCGGGGAGAACAGCAACGCTTTTCTTGAACAAGGGATTTGACATTGTCTGGGTCACTCATCACGTTGGATTTGCCGGTCCCGGGGAGTGTGAGGTTGAACCCGGATATAAGGAGCAGTTGCAGAAGGGGGGAGTTAAAATGCTTACAACAACCCACCTGCTTGCCGGCGTCGACCGGGCCGTCAGGTTGAAGTTCGGGGGGCTCTACCCTGGTGAAATCGTTTCATCAGCCCTGCGCCTGTTCGGTCAAGGCCCTAAAGTATGCGTGGAAATATCCGTCATGGCACTGGATGCCGGCCTCATACCCTTTGGGGAAGAGGTCGTTACTGTAGGAGGAAGCGGCCGGGGAGCTGATACGGCCTGTGTGATTCTGCCGTCTCATTCTAACACCTTTTTTGATACGAAAGTTAAGGAAATCATCTGCATGCCCAGGAAGCACTAGCGTTTTTCGGGGTGAACAAACATAAGGTGACAGGGGAACCGTCCCCTGTCACCTTCCTAATTTACTGGCGAATAAACATCTGGACAAATATTTTCCCATATATTCCGCCGTCGACAACACCGATTCCAACGTGGGTGAAATTTCGATTCAGGATGTTTGCCCTGTGGCCGGGGCTGTTCATCAGTGCCTGGTGAGCCCTTTCCACTGTGGGCGAGCCGGCCAGGTTTTCCCCGGCAAAGCTATACCCGATACCAAACCGCCTCATCATGTCAAAAGGCGAACCATAGGTGGGCGAATGGTGGGCAAAATAATTGTGCTGAATCATGTCTTTTGCCTTCAAACGGGCCACTTCCGTCAGCTCTTTATGTAGCT
>SKMY01000221.1 GCA_007120815.1 Syntrophomonadaceae bacterium
AAAGGCAAAAACCAAGTGGTCTTCCGGGACATTGACGACATCCCCGCAGAAGATATCCTTTCCCCGGGACGATAGTGTCGTCACAAGAAATAAAAAATCGGAGGTGCTTCACGTGAAAGAAGAACAAAAAGTCGACTATGTAAACGCCGCCCGGGCCCTGCAGCGGTTGCTGCTGTTGAGCAGTTTCCCGGTGGCCGTTCGTTTTTCCGAAAGCGACGATCTGCCGGAAAAAGCCCGCCGTCCCTTGAGGGACCTGGGGCATCCCCTGGCTGCCTGTCAGGGCGTTGCCATGGCCCGCAACCTGGGGTGGACGGTGGGGTTTTTAACAGAAGACCATGTTTGTCCCCCCTCTTTTTTAATCCTCGGGCTGGATGAAAAGGCAGCGAATCACAACTACGGGGAGATGCTCACCCCCCTTTACGGGGCCTCCCAGGCCCTGTGCGAGAGCAGCAACGAATACCTGGTTACCCTGCCCATGGGCCGGTACAAAAGCCTGGCCATGGCCCCCCTGGAGAAAAATGCCCTGGAACCCGATGTTATCCTTATTTACGGCAACCCGGCCCAGATCTCCAGGCTGGTCCAGGGAGCCCTGTATCACCGGGGCGGGGCCATCACCTCGACCTTCACCGGGCGCAACTCCTGCGCGTCCGAGCTGGCTGCCCCCCTGGTAAACGGCCAGTGCCAGGTCATTGTCCCGGGTTCGGGGGAACGGGTATTTGCCGTCACCCAGGATACAGAGATGTGCTTTTCCTTCCCCGCCTCCTGGCTGGCAGACATCCTTTCCGGGTTGGAAGCCACCCACCGGCTGGGGGCCATGCGCTACCCCACCCCCTTCCAGGGCATGCGGGAGCGGCCCCAGTTCCCACAGCTCTACCACCCTATGATGAAAGACCTGGGCCTTATGGAGTAAAGCGTAAGGGCCACAAAAAAAGTCCAAGCATCTCCCCAGAAATGGGAAGACAATGGAACCGTCTCTGTCCCGGCATAGACCCTCTGGTTCGCGGTTTTGGCAAGTGAGCTCCTTCAGGAGCAGAAACCGGTCCAAATAGCAATTGCACGTTTTTTATAAAATCAAAACAACGACGTGACCCACCAGTGCATCGTTCAACATACCGTCCAACAAGCCCGCCTGTCAGCAGCGAACCGGCAGCCGGGCTTTCTTTTTTTGTTTCTTTTTTTATTCCTTCCTTCCTTTATTTCTTCCTTTATTTCTTTATTTCTTTCTTTGGGGTTTTTTTCTTGACAAAATCTTAACATCCCGACCACCTGATCTTGATACGGCCCGGGTAAAATAGAACATACTACGAACCCGAAGGAGGTGATAAAATGCGTAAATTAATCGTTTTTTCTCTGGTGCTGGCTATCTGCCTGTTGGGTGTCACCCAGCTGGCTTTTGCAGCGGAAGCCGCCGTTTCTCCCGGAGGTTCCCAGCGCGCCTGCTTTTTAGACCTGCTGGATGAGGACACCCGGGCCAAAGTTGAAGAGGTCATCCAGGAGTATTACGAAAAAATGATCGCCCTGCGAGAAAGAATGCAGCAGTCCCGCTTAGACGGTGACCGCGATGACCTGATGGAAGCCCGGAAGGAAATATGGGATTTAAAGGAAGAAAGGCGGGAGAGCATCGCTGAAGTCCTGCCTGAGGAACTCCAGGACGACTATCTCAGCCGGGGATTTGAAAAACAGCAAAGGCACCGCCCCAGCGATCGGTCCTTTGGCCATGGATGGGAAAAAAGCGGCAGGATGTTGAGGATGGAAAACCAGGTTCAAAAAGCCCTGTAATTTGAAACTGGCCTTTCCGTTTCCCGGTACCGGCTCTGGCTGGTCTTCGAGACGAGTAAAAACCCTTTTCATCTTCGGCTATGCCTGCAGGCTGTACCTGCAAATTAAATGGTCTTACATCCCGGGCCCTGTAGTCCAGCGCGACTGCGGGGCCCGGCTAATTCTGGGTAACCACCCAACCAGGGAGTAGGTTTCCTGGTTTGTCCCAATCAGGATTTTTGTGGGAAAACGAAGCCATGTCAACCTGGAGTGATCCGCAGGAACCGTCCCCCTGGTTCACCGGAGTGATCCGCAGGAACCGTCCCCCTGGTTCACCTGATTGTTCGCCGTCGACGTTGCGTCTCGCCCGTCACTGTGCTACGATGTAAAAAAGCCCTGAGGAGGAGAACCGGTGGGCGGAAAAATCAAGCTTGTGGTCATCGAAGATGAAATCAAGATCGCGCAGATGATTAAAGAGTACCTGGAAAATGAAGGCGCCAGCGTTTACCTGGCCCGGGATGGGGCCAGCGGCCTCCAGCAGGTGAAGGAAAAAGCCCCTCATCTGGTCATCCTGGATCTCATGCTGCCCGATATGAACGGCCTGGATGTCTGCCGCCGGCTGCGCCAGGAAAGCGATATCCCCATTATCATGCTGACCGCCAAGTCCCAGGAAACCGACCGGGTTGTCGGGTTGGAAGTGGGCGCCGATGATTACGTCACCAAACCCTTTAGTCTGGCCGAACTGGCCGCCCGCGTCCGGGCCGTTTTGCGCCGCACCCAGAATCAAGAAGCCCGGCAGAAAGACCAGGAAAAGATCCTGGTCCGTGGGCCCTTTCAGCTGGATATAGAAAACCACCAGTTAAAAAAAGGGCAGCAAGAAATCATCCTGACGCCCACAGAGTTCAGCATCCTGGCCTTGATGGCCCGTTCCCCGGGGCGGGTGTTCAGCCGCCTGCAGCTTTTGGAAGCCTGCCTGGGCGAGGCGTACAGCGGTTACGAGCGTTCCATCGATACCCATATCAGCAACCTGCGAAAAAAGATCGAGGTCAATCCGGCAAGCCCGGAATATATTATTACGGTCTTCGGCCTGGGTTACAAGTTTCATATCCCGGAAAGCGGGCCTCTCCCGGAAAGCGGGCCTCTCCCGGAAAGCGGGCCTCTCCCGGAAAGCGGGCCTCTCCCTGAAAGCGGGCCTCGTGACCCGTAAGGACCGTTCCCGTAACTCCGTTCTTGTAATTCTGTTCCCGTAATTCCGTTCTCGTGATTCCCCGTGATTCCATTGGATGAG
>SKMY01000189.1 GCA_007120815.1 Syntrophomonadaceae bacterium
AATTATCTCCAACGCCCTGTCCAAACAGCAAGCGGAGCAGAAAACCATAGAGGGGCACCAAAGGCTGCTTAAAATTCTGGATAGCATTGATGCCTATGTCTATGTCGCTGACCTAAAAACCCATGAAATATTATTTATGAATCGTTATGGACAAAACCTCTGGGGAGATGTCATCGGGGAAACATTCTGGCAGGCTTTACAGGAAGGCCAGGCACGGCCCTGCGACTTTTGCACCAATGATAAATTGCTGGATGTTGCTGGAAAGCCAACAGGGGTATACCAGTGGGAGCTTAAAAACACAAAAAACGGCAGATGGTACGACTGCCGTGACACCGCTTTATCCTGGGTTGACGGCCGCATGGTTCGTCTGGAGATCGGTACAGATATCACCGAACGCAAACATATGCAAGAAACACTAGAAGGTGAGAAGAACAAGCTTGCAACTGTACTAGAAAAAATGTTGGATACAACCGCCATAGGAATAGATATCTTGGATGAAGAAGGAAATATAACTTTTTATAACAAGGCAGCTGAACGGATTAGCGGCTATACAGCTGAAGAAGTAATAGGAAACGCCGAAATAATGGAATGGGTTTACCCTAACCCTGAATATCGGGCAGAAATTATTAAGAAAATACAGGACATGCTGCAGAAAGATGGACGAATAGAGGGTTTTGAAACAATTATTAGAACAAAAGACGGGAAGTATCGTACAATCTTATGGTACTCCAGCATCCTTACTGAAAGTGGAAAGTTCATTGGCACTATTTCGTTAGCGGCTGATATTACCGAACGTAAACAGGCTGAAGAAGCTCTGCGTGAGAGTGAAAAGAAGCTCAAAATAATATTTGATAACTGCAGGGATGCCATGTTTATTCATGAAATCAATGGAAGAATTATTGAGGTTAATAAAGCTGCATGTGAATACTTAAATTACAATCGTGAAGAATTATTAAATATGTTCCTGTTCGATTTCGTTCCTGAACATTCCAAGCTAATTAAAGAACCGATTGAAAAAATTATGGCATCCGGTTATTACCTTTTTGAGTCTGCAGCTGTAGCTCGAGATGGAAAAATTATTCCTCTCGAAGTGAATGCGGTAGTTATTGAATACGAGGGCAATAAAGCAATTTTAAGCATTGTCAGAGATATTCGAAAGCGTAAAAAAGCAGAAGAAGCTCTAAAAAACACATACAAGAAACTACAGGATTCCGAAGAGAACTATCGCTTCCTGGTGGAAAATACACCAGACTTTATTTATAGCTTTGATCGGGAAAGCCGACATACTGCCGTGAACCAGAGTCTTTGCCAGGCTTTAGAGCTTGAGCCCCATGAAATCGTCGGTAAAAATCATCGTGAACTGGGCTTTCCCGAGGATGTAGTTAAGGAATGGGAAGAATTACACCATCGGGTTTTTAGCACAGGGAAAATTGTAGAAACCGAGACCACAACTCCCATGCCTAACGGTACAGTTAGGACATATGATACCGTGTTGATGCCGGTATTTGATGATAAAGGGGTGGTTACCAGTATCAGGGGGACAAGCCGTGATATCACTGGGCGAAAAATAATGGAGCAGGAAATCTTCAAGGCAGACAAGCTTGAATCAATCGGTATCCTTGCCGGCGGGATCGCTCATGATTTTAACAATTACCTGGCTACCTTGCTGGGCAACATTTCTCTGGCTAAGTATTACAAGGATGATGTTGAGAAGGCTTTTGAAAGAATGGAAAACATAGAGAGAGCCACCCTGCGTGCAAAAGAACTTTCCAATCAACTGCTTGCCTTTTCCAAAGGTGCAGCACCGGTGAAAAAGACTGTTTCCATAAACCAAATAGTTTCAGAAAATGTTATATTTAGCTTAAGCGGATCTAGTGTAAGCGGCAGATTTTATTTCAATGACGATCTGCATATGATTGAAATCGATGAGGGGCAGTTTAGTCAGGTCCTAAACAATCTTGTCATTAATGCCGTTCAGGCCATGCCTGAAGGTGGAGTGATAGAAGTTGCTGCAGAAAATATCACGATTGAGGCGGGTAATCAACAATATTATGTGCCGCTGACGGAAGGAAATTATATAAAAATTTCAATCAAAGATGAGGGCATCGGCATACCTGAAAAATATTTACAAAAAGTGTTTGATCCCTTTTTTACGACCAAACAAAAAGGGAGCGGCCTAGGCCTGGCAACGTCCTATTCCATCATTAAAAACCACGAGGGTCATTTAAGCGTGGAATCAGAAACTGGCATAGGGACGACCTTTTCAATATATCTTCCTGCGGCCTCGCAGCTTGATACGACTGCTGCCGAAGAAGACAAAATATATCCTGGAACAGGAAAAATACTGCTTATGGATGATGAAGAAGACGTTTTGAAAGCTACAGGGGATATGCTAACTGCCCTGGGCTATGATGTTTTCCTTGCCAGAGACGGCAGGGAAGCCATTGAAATATATATGAATGCACTTAAAAAAGGCCAGCCTTTCCACCTGGTGATCATGGACCTGACTATACCGGGGGGTATGGGCGGTAAGGATACCATAAAAAAATTGTTAAATAAAGCTCCCGATGTCAAGGCTATTGTTACCAGCGGCTATTCTAATGACCTGGTAATGGCCCATTACAGCAAGTATGGTTTTAAGGGGATGATCAAGAAGCCGTTTTCCATGAAAGAATTGTCGAAGCTTGTTTACAAGACAATAAACAGTCCAAGGTAGATGAACACCGTTAGTAACTGCTTAGCCTACCAAATAAATATTCATGTAGCAGTAAAAATCTCACCGTTAATTGAACGCAAATGTAGGGTTATTGTGACAGAATAGTTTTCATCGCTGGAAATAATTGCTAGAATTTTGCAACATATTGTTGAGCCTGTTTCTGACGGTTAGCCATGTTATCTAGACCCATCGATTTCCTTAAAGGCCGGGTTCACATATCTATTGTTTGCTGCCGAAATCAGTATGATTTTTCTTAAAGAAAAGATACCATAGAGGGTAAATTATTAAAATATTTTAAATCTCATTAAATTTATAG
>SKMY01000087.1 GCA_007120815.1 Syntrophomonadaceae bacterium
CTGGCCGCCATTGTCTCTCAGGGCATGGCCTCGAGGGAATCGGCATATATATCTACTGTTCCTTACTACGCAGCTGAAAAGGCCCTGAAAAAAGCTGCCCTTACCGCGGAAGACCTGGATTTGATTGAAGTAAACGAGGCCTTTGCAGCCGTGGCTCTGACCTGCATTAAGCTGGGGAGTTGGCCCGAGGAGAAAGTCAACGTAAACGGGGGCGCTGTGGCCATCGGCCACCCCATTGGCGCCAGCGGCGGGCGTATCTTAATGACGCTGATCTCCGAATTAAGGCGCCGCGGCGGCACGTACGGCCTGGCCACCATCTGCAGCGGTGCAGCCCAGGGTGAAGCCACCATCGTAAAAGCGCTGTAGGTCGATTTTTAATTAAATTATCATTATAAAGGAGGGCATTTCCATGCAGATAAAGAAGATCATGGTTATTGGCGCCGGTCAGATGGGTGGAGGGATTGCCCAGGTTTGTGCCCAGGCGGGCTATTCCGTTGTACTGCGGGATATCGAGGAGAAATTTGTGGAAAAAGGGATTTCGGTTATTTCAAAAAATCTTCAAAGAAGCGTTGACAAGGAGCGGATCACCGCGGACGACAAGGCAGCGGTGTTGGAACGGATTTTTGGCACCGTGGATTTAAAAGACGGCGCCGATGCGGATATTGTCATCGAAGCTATTGTTGAGAGAATGGACATTAAAGAAGAACTTTTCCGTGCTCTGGATGAAATGTGCCCCCCCCATACGATTTTGGCCAGCAATACCTCTTCCCTGCCCATTACCAATATTGCTGCAGTGACCTCACGTCCTGAAAAAGTCATCGGCATGCATTTCATGAACCCGGTTCCTGTCATGAAGCTGGTGGAGATTATTCGGGGCCTGGCCACCTCGGATGAAACGTACCAGGTGGTTGAAGATCTGACATTAAAGCTGGACAAAGTACCCGTTGAAGTGAATGACTTTCCAGGCTTTGTCTCCAACCGGGTGTTGTTACCCATGATCAATGAAGCGGTTTACTGCCTGATGGAAGGCGTCGCCCAGCCAGAAGCCATTGACAACGTGATGAAACTGGGCATGAATCATCCCATGGGCCCCCTGGCCCTGGCCGACCTCATCGGCCTGGATACCTGTCTTTCCATCATGGAAGTGCTGCATGAAGGTTTGGGAGACTCCAAGTACCGTCCCTGTCCGCTGCTGAGAAAATATGTGGCCGCAGGATGGCTGGGACGTAAAACGGGAAGAGGGTTTTACGAATACAGTTAAGGAGCGTGGCTGCACATGGAATTCAGGTTATCTGAAGAGCACCAGATGATGAAAAAACTGTTTCGGGAGTTTGCGGATAACGAAATTGCACCCCGTGCGGAGCATATTGATCAAACAGGGGAATTTCCCCGGGAGAATCTTCGCAGCCTGGCCAGGGAAGGACACATGGGTATCCCTATCCCCGAAGAATGGGGAGGCGCCGGCGCCGATTTTCTAACCTACATGTTTTGCCTGGAGGAAATATCCAGGGCCTGTGCCACCACAGGGGTTATCCTGGCGGTGCACACATCGCTCGGCATCTTTTCAATTTTATATCATGGGACCGAAGAGCAGAAAAATAAATTTGTCACCCCCCTTTCCCAAGGCGACATGCTGGGCGCATTTGCTTTGAGCGAGCCTGGAGCAGGTTCCGATGCGGCCGCCCTGAAGACCCGCGCGCGCAAAGAAGGGGATTACTATATCTTAAACGGCAACAAGGTGTTTATTACCAGCGCGGGCGAAGCGGATGTTTACGTGGTTTTTGCCACCATGGACCCCGAGAAGAAGACCCGCGGGATTACGGCCTTCCTGGTGGAAAAGGATGCGCCCGGTCTGTTAATCGGGGCCAAGGAAAAGAAAATGGGCTTAAACGGTTCGGCCACTTGCGAGCTGATTTTTGAAGACTGCCGTGTTCCGGCCGAAAATCTACTGGGCGAAGAAGGTGGAGGCTTTAAGATAGCCATGTCCCTGCTGGATGGCGGGCGGATCGGTATCGCAGCCCAGGGGCTGGGAATTGCCCAGGCTGCTTTTGATGCAGCCGTACAGTATGCCAAAACAAGGGAGCAGTTCGGACGGCCCATTTCCGATTTTCAAGCCATTCAGTTCAAACTGGCCGACCTGGCCACCGAACTGGAGGCGGCCCGCCTGCTGGTGTACCGGGCGGCTTTCCATAAGGACAAGAATTTGCCCTGCACCCGTGAAGCCTCCATGGCCAAGGTTTTTGCCACCGACCTGGCCATGAAAGCCGGGATCGAGGCGGTACAGATTTACGGCGGATACGGGTACAGCCGTGACTATCCCGTGGAGCGTTACATGCGGGATGCAAAAGTCACTCAAATATATGAAGGAACAAACCAGATTCAACGAATTGTTATCGCCAGGGAAACCCTTAAGTAATTTTAATCAACCCCAGCTATATTCTACGATACTATTTAAAACATATTATTTAAAGGAGGAACATATATCATGAATTTTACCATGTCTCCCGAACATGAAATGATGCGCAAATCCATCAGAGACTTTGCCGTAAACGAAATTGAGCCGGGTGCTTCCGAAAGAGACGAGAAAGAAGAATTCTCCAGAGAGATATTTGAAAAGATGGCTGAAATGGAGCTCACCGGGATACCGTGGCCTGAAGAGTACGGCGGTGCCGGGGACGACTACCTGAGCTACGTAATTGCGATGGAGGAGATCTCCCGGGTGGATGCTTCGGCAGGGGTTACTCTTTCGGCACATACGTCCCTGTGCTGCTGGCCCATCTACAAGTACGGCAACGAAGAGCAGAAGCAGCAATTCCTGGCACCCCTGGCCCGGGGGGAAAAGCTCGGCGGATACGGGTTAACCGAACCGGCAGCCGGTTCTGATGCGGGAAGCCTGCAGACCACGGCCGTGCTGGACGGAGACCATTATGTTTTAAACGGCAACAAGATTTTTATCACCAATGCCGATGATGGAGAGATCTATGTGGTATTTGCCTCTACCGATAAAAGCCAGCGTGCCAAG
>SKMY01000045.1 GCA_007120815.1 Syntrophomonadaceae bacterium
CAATCGGTTTGTTAAAGGCGACGTGCTGGAAGTTTTAAGCCCTAAAAAAGAACCTTTCCGTTTTGAAGTCAAAAAAATGGTTAACGAAAGCGGGTTGGAAATAAACGCTGCCCCGCACCCGCGGCAGATCGTTCGCATTCCAGTGGAACACGAACTGGCCTGTTTGGATATAATAAGAAAGTATGTTTAGCGTTGTTTTATTAAGAAAGTTGTGCTATAATTTCATTCAGGTACGCGAATTATATGAGCATCGGGGCGTAGCGCAGTTTGGCAGCGCGCCTGCTTCGGGAGCAGGAGGTCGCGGGTTCAAATCCCGCCGCTCCGACCAGCAGAATAGGAAAAACGGGGGCATTTAGCCTCCGTTTTGCTTTGCCTTGCCTTAAAGCATTCAACCACATAATTCATAAGAATAACTCCCGCTAAAGTCTTCTAAGTTCTAAAATCCATTTTTGAATTTCTTCTCTTTCGTCTTCCGTTTCCGCTCCCTCACCAACCCCTGTTCTATGGACAAATGCTCGTTTAAGCTATCTTATGAGACCAGGTGGCATGCGACGAAATGACCTGGATTCAGTTCACGAAAGACGGGCTCTTGCTGACGGCAGATATCAATCACCAGGGGACAGCGGGTGGAAAACCGGCAGCCGGAGGGAGGATTTGAGGGGCTGGGCACATCCCCTTCCAGGATGATCCGTTCCCGTTTTGCACCTACTTTTGGAACGGGGATAGCGGAGAGCAGGGCCTGAGTATACGGATGCAACGGGGTTTCGTAAAGAATATGCTTTTCCGCCATTTCCATGAATTTGCCCAGGTACATGACGGCAACACGGTCGCTTATGTAACGCACTACGCTTAAATCATGAGAGATAAACAAGTAGGTCAGGTTGAACTCCTTCTGCAGATCTTTTAATAAATTCAGCACCTGGGATTGAATGGAAACATCCAAGGCGGAGACGGGTTCATCACAAATCAGGAAGCTTGGATTCAACGCCAGGGCCCGGGCGATCCCGATGCGCTGGCGCTGTCCGCCGCTGAATTCATGAGGGTATTTTGCCCCGTGGGAGGCGTTCAAGCCCACGGCCTCCAACAGCTGGCTCACCTTTTGTTCCTGTTCTTTCCTACTTCCGACATTGTGAATAATCAGGGGCTCGCGAATAATGTAAGACACTTTCATACGTCCGTTTAAGGAGGCATAGGGATCCTGAAAAATAAACTGCATATCCCGACGAAGCCGGCGAAGTCCTTGGCGACCGATAGAACTGATATCCTTACCCTTGAAGTGGATTTGACCAGATGTTGGCTCCAATAGATGCAGAATAACCCGCCCCAGCGTACTCTTCCCGCAGCCGCTTTCCCCGACCACTCCAAAGGTTTCTCCTCCTTCAACCGCAAAAGTGACCCCGTCCACCGCTTTAATGAATTGAGGGTTTCCCTCCAAAAAGCCACCCCCTACAGCAAAATATTTTTTAAGTTCATGGACGTCCAAAAGAGGTTGGCTCACGCCTGCGTCACCTCCTTGCAGTTTTTCCAGCAGCGCACCAGGTGCGCCGGGGAAGCGAGTTTTAAAACAGGAGGTTCTTTTTGGCAAAGCTCCCAGGCATAGGGGCAGCGGGGATGAAAATAGCAGCCCGAGGGCATGTTCAAGGGATGAGGAACGGTTCCTTTAATGACGTGGAGATGTTCCTGGTCCTGTTCCACGCTGGGAATGGATTTTAACAGTCCCTCGGTGTAGGGGTGCCTGGGATTTTCAAAGATATCCTTGGCCACAGCCTGTTCCACTACCTGTCCCGCATACATGACCGCCACTCGCTGGGCCATTTCCGCCACCACACCCAGATCGTGCGTAATCAATATGATAGCCGTTCCCAACTCCTCTTTTAAGTCCAACATGAGTTGAATAATCTGGGCCTGGATGGTTACATCCAGAGCTGTAGAGGGCTCGTCGGCGATGAGGATCTTGGGTTTACTAAAAAGGGCCATGGCAATCATGACACGCTGACGCATTCCCCCGGAAAGCTGGTGCGGATATTCTTTGACCCGCTGCTCGGGCAGGGAAATGCCTACCATTTTCAAGGCCTCTACCGACCGGAAGTGGGCTTCTTTCCGGCTTACTTTTTGTTGGATAATAATGGCTTCAGCCAGCTGATCCCCCACGGTATAGACAGGATTCAAGGAGGTCATGGGTTCCTGGAATATCATGGATATTTCCCGGCCGCGAATAGCTCGCATGGCTTTTTCACTTTTCTGCAGTATATCTTCTCCCTGGAACAGAATACGTCCGCCGCTGGCTCTTCCCGATAGGGGCAACAGCCCCATGATGGAAAGAGCCGTAACGCTTTTGCCACAGCCACTTTCCCCCACCAGGCCCAGGGTTTCCCCGGATACCAGGTCAAATGAGACATCGTTAATTGCGGTAATGATGCCTTCTTCCGTGTGAAATTCTATCTTTAGGTGTTCTACAGCCAATAGTGGTTTTCCAGGTTCCAATGGACGTCCCTCGCTTGCTTAATTTTGTTTCTTCCGGATCTTGGGATCCAACACATCCCGCAATCCGTCACCAAACATGTTCAAAGCCAGCACACACAACGCAATGGCAACCCCGGGAAAGGTGATCAACCAGGGGGCCCGGCGGATAAAGACTCTGCCCTCTTCCAGGATGTTCCCCCAGCTGGGAATTTCGGGAGGCATCCCTACCCCCAGAAAGCTCAAAGAGGCTTCTGCCAGTACCGAGTACGCAAAGATCATGGTCCCTTGAATGATAATGGGGGCTACACAGTTGGGTAAAATGTGCAACAGGGTAATGCGCAAGTCCCCGGCCCCTATTGAACGGGAGGCCTCCACATACTGCTGCTCTTTTTGGACCAGTACGGCACTTCGGACCACCCTCGCCATTCGCGGCGAGTAAACAATAGCCAGGGCGATGATAACGTTGATAAAGCGGGCGCCCAACACGGCCATGATAGCGATCTGCAAAATAATGGCGGGAAAGGCCATGAGACCATCCAGGATACGCATAATAATGTTGTCTAAGAGCCTGTAATAGCCGGACAAAATGCCCAGGATAATACCAGTAATTGTGGTGATAATCACCACGCTGATTCCCACGGAGAGGGAAATCCGGGCACCGAAGACCACCCGGCTGAACACATCCCGGCCGAAACCGTCGGTGCCGAATAAGTGCTCACCGCTCATGGGCAGCAGCCTATTGGAGGGATCCATGGCTCCCGGAGGAAACGGCGCAATAAGAGGAGCCAGCAGGGCCACAATAATCAGGACCACGAAGATACCGGCTCCAGCAAGGGCGCTTTTATTGCGACCCAAAAGTTTGAACCAGTAAAAGGCGGGACTTGCTTTCTTCGGTGTAACAACAACGTCCACCTGTTCCAAGGGTATCTCCCTCCTCTCGTTACAGTTTAATGCGGGGGTCCATGTAAACATAGACAATATCGATAATCAGATTTATGATAACATACGCGGCGGCAATATAGAGTACAATTCCGGAAATAAGAGGGTAATCCCGCCTTAAGACGGCGGTAATCAAAAGACGCCCGATTCCCGGAATGTTGAAAACCTGCTCCGTAACCACGGCACCGCCCATGAGGTTGGCAAAACAAAGACCGATTACAGTAATGGTCGGAATAATAGCGTTTTTCAGGGCATGCTTAAAAATAACAGTCCACCGGGCAAGCCCTTTGGCCCGGGCCGTGCGGATGTAGTCGTTTTGCATAACCTCCAGCATGGTAGCCCGGGTCATGCGGGCAATAATAGCTGCCTGGCCCGCCGCCAGGGCAATAGAGGGAAGCAGAAGATAAGAAATGGAGCGCAGAAACCCTACCTGGACCAACTTTTCATAGCCCGCCACGGGAAAATAGGCCAGGGGGAGGGCTACGATAAGGACCAGCATTAAGGCCAGCCAAAAGTTGGGAATGGCCACGCCTAAGGAACTAAAAAACATGATCGCCTGATCAAAAATGCTGTTGTGCCTGGATGCGGCCAGAACTCCGGCAGTTATCCCAATAACTACCGATAAAGTAAGGGCCAATCCGGTCAGCAAAATGGTGGCTTCCATATGCATAATAATGGCCTGGGTCACAGGCATGCGCAAGAAGATGGAGTTACCCAGGTCACCCCGGATGATGCTGGAGAACCAGTCCACGATCTGCACCAGAACGGGCTGATTCAAGCCCATCTGTTCTTCCAACCGGGCAATATCAGCAGGGGTTGCTTCCGGTCCAAGCATCATGGCCGCCGGGTTTCCGGGCAGCAGCCGCATCAGGATAAAAACGACGGTGCCGACCACCAGCATAACGATAAATAATGCCAGGATCCGCTTAATGATATAGCGGTGCATGGATCAACCTCTTTCAAGATGGATTTCTGCTCTGAAAAAAGGGTTCCTGCCGCCTGTCATTAAGCAAAGGCGGCAGGGTTTTCTATTTTGCACTGTTTGCTTATTCCAGCCAGACATTCCAGAAAAAGATTTCGTTCATATTGGCAAAATTATGGACGTTGTCCCGCATGATGCGCAGGTTGGAATAATCACCTATTTTTACAGAGGGAACATCATCGTAGAAGATTTCCTGTACCTGCTCCCACAGTTCAAAACGGGTCTCAAAGTCTTCTTCGATGGCCATCTCGGCCAGCAAATCCTGGACTTCCTCGTTTTCCCACCAGCCAGCATAGGTGGACCGCAGCAGCACCATCATGGTAGGATCGGCACGGAAGGTAAACCCGGTGCTGAAAACATCCCACAGCTCGGGATTGGCGCGGCGGTCTGTCAAGGTCGCCCATTCCATGCGCTCCAAATCGATGACAAAACCGGCTGCTTCCAACTGGTTTTTGGCTGTCAGAGAAAAATTATACTCCAGGGGGCCGGTCATCCAGCGAATAGGTTCACCGTCATAGCCCGCTTCTTCCAGCAAATCCCGGGCTCTATCAGGGTCATTCTGATCATACCACTGGGAGCCGGCATCGGTCCACCAGATCTGCTCCTTAAACATAATGCTTGGATCCAAGCGCCAGAAATCCGGGTGGCCGTAACCAGCTTGCATGATGGGTTCCATGTCCAAAGCGGCCAGGAAAGCCTGTCGTATCTGTTTATTGCTCAACGGACCTTCTTGCTTGTTAAAGACCGCGGAGAACCAACCCCGGGGCTGTGAAGCCTCAGTTACCATCCCCGGTGTATCCTTTAGACGATCATACTCGTCCACGGGAACAAAGTCGGCAAAGTGGTATTCTCCCGATTCTACTCCGGCAATGCGCACCGAGGCGTCGGCAATGGTGTAGAAGAAAAGCTCATCCACGTGGGCTGTTTTCTTTCCGCCGAATCCCGATGCGGGAAAATCGACAGGCTGATAGCCATCATACTTTTTCAACTGGATATACTGGTTCGGCGCCCAGGTAACGAACTCGAAGGGGCCTGTTCCAATAAACTCTTCCACGGATTCAGCGCCGGCAACCGAGGCAATCTCCTCGGGATAAATGGCTGAGCCCCCGTTAGGAATAGCCAGATAAACCAGGACGGTCCCGATAGGCCGCTCCAGAACCAGCTGTACGCTGTACGGGCCATCGGCTTCCAGGGAAGCCACATCAGCAAACAAGGCCTTTCCATTGCTCGATACTTCGCCCCAGCGCTCCAGGGAGGCGACCACATCGGCTGATGTCATTTCCTGGCCGTTATGGAAGGTTACCCCTTGCCGCAGGGGGAAGGTGTAGGTTAGCTTGTCTTCGCTGATTTCAGGCAGCTCGGCAGCCAGCATGGGAATGACATCAAACTGTTCATCCAGGGTATAGAGCTGCTCAAAAATGTGCCAACCCACATTGTACACCAGGGTGGTAGTCGAAATGTGCATGTCAATGGTAGGAGGTTCAGCATCAATGATGACCTTCATTGACCCACCATCAACGGACACGCCATTATCCACTTCATCATCAACAGGCGCTGCAGGAACCTCAGGCGCCGGTGCCGCGCAACCAACCAGCAGCAAGATTGCAAACAAAAGCAAACCAACGGCCAACCCCATCTTTTTCTTTTTAAACATTGCATTTCCTCCTCAATAATCAATAATCCATCGTTCACCCAAGGCAGACATTCTCAATTCCATATAACAGTTAACCTATCCATCCTCACCTCCTTAAAACAAATGTACTATCGAGACGGGCTAAGCAGGGTCCTTTTGAGAAAAAGGCTGTTATTTAAATCCACCCGGGCTGTGGGAACCCCAAGTCTTTGGAGATAGGCCTCCCCTCGTTCGGTTGTCAACAGCCGACCTGATCGTTCCAGCACAACTCCGTTGATCATGGCAAATTCCCCCTGGATGATGGTCTGGCGGACCAATCCGGTAACGGGATCAACAACGACCACATCAGCATCGGCCCCGGTAGAGAGGTGCCCCTTGCCGGTAAATCCAAACATTTGAGAGGGCATATAACTGGCCTTGTGCACCAGTTCGGGCAAAGTTAAAGCCCCAAAAGCCACCAGCATCAAACCATGAGAAAGAATGAAGTTACGAGGAATAGCCCCACCGTCGCTGCTTATCGCGTCTACCAAAAAGTTTCCGCTGTCATTTTTTTGGGAAGCACATACCAGGGCGCTAGCCTGAAGATTTACGTTGAAGGAAACACCGACTTGCGTTTGTAGTTCTCGCCAATGACTCAAGGCTTCATCCCGGTAAAGTCGAGCTATTTCCCCACCCACCCGGGCAAAAACAGCCGCTTCTCCATCCAGGATAGCTTGCTGTAATCCCACTTCGCTCACGGGGTACCCCCTGGCCTTCAAACAATTTCGGGTCACGTGGCTTTCAGGCAGGCCCTCCAGGTCAATGGCTCCACTGCAGCCGTTAAAGGGCGCGAGATGAGATTCAGACACCACGCGAGGATGGGCTTTTAACAAGTCCATCGCTTGTTGAAGTTCAGTCAAAGGATCGTCTATCAGGCCGCGGCAGTAGGCATTGATATGAGCGATATGCAAAGGACGCCCCGCTGCCAGGCGGAATGCTTCCTCCATTCCCTGTATATGGCTTCCCGTTTCAGTGGTCCCGGCATGAAAGGCCACATAAGCCGCTTCCCGAAAGGCGGAATCAATAACGGCTGCAGTAATCTCTGGAGTAAGGGGATAATGTCCTCCCAGTAATTTTACCCCCAGAGCTCCCCTCTCCAAAAAGCGGGCAACGGTGTCGCTTACCGAACTCGTTTCTATGCGAAACACGTTAAGAACAGCCACATTGAGACTGCAACCCAGAGTTGTAATGTTTTTCACAATCCACTCAACGGGGCCTTCAAAATCTACGGCTGTTGTCACACCTGCCTTGACCAGCATCCGATAACCCACACCCTGGGAATGGGCCCTGGTTATATGGGTGTGAGAATCGATAACACCAGGAATGACCAGGCAGCCATCTGCATCCAGTACCTGCCGAGCTCCATTTCCATTTAATTCAGGTCCCACGGCCAGGATTCTCCCATCATCTATAGCCACATCCGCCAGAGCATCCCGTTGATTAGCCGGATCAACAACACGCCCACCTCTAATTAACAACTGGCATTTCATCGGTTCTGTCATCCCTCCAGGTGACACATAAAAAGCACAATGGTTTAATTTTTACAGATAAATATCTTTTTTAATTTCTTCAACGGTTTTTAAAGCATCCAGGGCTTTTTCCTTATCTTTCAGGGCTACGGAGAACACCAGCACATTACATATTGTGGTAGCCGCAGCATAAGAGTTGTAAAAGCCGGGGCTGGAAGAGTGAGCCAGCAAAAGAATGTGTGCAGCCCGGGCAACGGGTGAATAGTCTCTATCCGTAATACAAATAACTGTCCCCCCCCGGGAGCAGGCCAGTTCAATGGCTTGTAACGTGTCTATTGAATAGCGAGGATAACTAAATACGACCAGAACATCCTGCCCGGTAATGGGAGCCAGCTGCTCAAACATAACCAGGCCTCCCGATGTAACCAGATGTACATCCATGGTTAGGCGATGCAGGTGAAAACTTAGAAATCTGGCCAGGGATTCACAGCTGTTTAAGCCCAAAGTATAAATACGCCGGGCCTGACAGAGGCACTGCACGGCCCGTTCCAAGGATTCGGGAGAAAAACTTTGGAGTGTTGCCTCAATATTTTTAATATCATTCTGGAAAACTTCAACAATGCTGGCGCCTACCTGCTTGACCTGTCCTAAAGATTTACACATGCGTTCCGAGGGATTGTCTTCTCGAGCTAAGTATTTAAACAGTTCACGCTTGATTTCCAGATAACCCGAAAAACCCAGGGACTTGGCAAAACGAACTACGGTGGCATCACTTACCCCTACACGACTGCCCAAATCCAGGGCTGAAAGGTTTGCCGCGTTCCGGTAGTTGTCAAGGATATACTCGCCCAAAACCCGCTGGCTTTCGGGAAGGTCTTTTAATTTCCGGGCAATGAGTTTTAATACACTTTCCTGATCCAACGGCCATCCTCCTAATGAGTAGTATGAATTACTATATTTGTTTATTTGTAGTATATACTACATTATCTAACTATTCGTCAAAGTCATTATTAATTCCTGTTTGTGAACACGAAATAATTTGAAAAATCAAAAATAGATCCTGGGATCTTATAGAGCACACCATTTAACGGGTGTGCTCTATTGAAGAACTTTTTCTCAAACCTCGACTTTTCTTTTCGCATCAGTCGTTTAATTTATCCTTGATCATTTCTTCCAATTCACCCGGCTCTATTTTATCTAAATCCAACTCATCCTTTTCCACCTTGTCCAGCAAATCTCTTAATTCAGAGTCACTTAACGTATCCAGTTTGTTTCTGATGGACTCCATGGTTCCTTCACTGATTTCCCTGATGCTTTTATCTAATAATCCTGTTTCCTCTATCGTCTCCAGCCCTTTTTCCACCTTTTGCTCCGCTTCCGGATTTAACCAGCCCATATAATACAAACCCACGATGGTACCCAGTACAATAATTGCAATGCCTATCAATCTCATGTATCCCGTTCCTTTCAAATTAGGTTAAGGTTAAGGCAGGCTTTATTTTTGACGCCTGGCTTTTTTAAGGACGGCACGCTGCAGCGCTTCCGCTGTATTTTCCAGCCTGCCGCTTTGTACATCGACCAGCAGGTCCTGCAGCACTTTTCCAACCTGCGGGCCCTGGTAACCCAACTTCTCAATAATGAAGTCCCCAGAAATGTTCAGCTCCCGGGGATAGAACACCATTTCGCGAACGATGTTTTGCACCCGCTGTTCCATTTCAGGCAGGAACGAAGACGCTTCATCCTTGCCCCGGGCCAGGTTATCAGCCTGTGCCAACATAAAGAGCTGCTGAATCGCCTGCATGAAATGATCCCGATTTGTAAATTCCCGGGCACGTTTTTTTATCCAGCGCACTGCGCTTTGATGGTTAGCAAAGTTTAGGTCCATGTGGTGGTTGATCAGCCAGATTACCCGGGTGGTTACGGCACGGGGGACCCTCAACCTTTCCAGGATATAACGGGCCATTTCAGCACCTTCACGGGCATGACCGTAATCGGCGATCTCCCCTTTCTTGTTGCGCGTTCGGACCCCTTCTGCTCCCTTGGCAATATCGTGAAGCAGTGCTGTCCATCGCAGCGTGATTTCGGGCTTAATCTCGTGGACCGTCTGCAGGGTATGCTCCAGGACATCATGCCGGTGAAATCGAGGGTTTTGCCCGACGCCTTTAAGCCTGGATATTTCAGGTAACAGCGCAACCTCTTCTTTTTCCCCGCCGGTTTTTACGGCACAGGTGTAATCCAGGGCGCCTATCTCTAACAGGATATTTAGCCCTCGCGCAGGATGAGGCGCAAGCAGTATTTTTTCCAGTTCATCCCGGACACGCTCCACCGATAGTTTCCTGAATCGGCTTTGCACGCCTGGAACTCGACCTGCTTCCAGGATTGCCGGATCAACCTGAAAACCGGTTTGGGCGGCAAATCGCGGGGCGCGCAGCAGCCGCAGGGGATCTTCCAGGAGACGCTCCATTGGATTTCCTACACTGCGGATAAGCCTTTTGTCTAAATCATCCCGGCCGCCAAAAGGGTCGATCAGGTTGCCGGTATGATCCATGGCCATGGCATTGATGGTAAAATCCCGCCGGGAGAGGTCGAGTTTAATGTCTTGAAGAAAGGTAACATTCTCAGGTCGATGCGGATCATCCCCATACGTTTCGGCACGCATGGTTGCGATTTCATAGCTCGCTTCCTGCATAACCACATTAACGACACCAAAGGACGCATCGTGTTCCCAGGTTTTCCAGCCCGTATCAACAGCAACCTGCTTGATCGCTCCGGGAAGGCGGTCCGTTACAAAGTCATAGTCTGTGGGAGTACGAGAAAGCAGGAGATCCCTCACGCAACCCCCAACCAGGTAGCACTGAAAGCCGCCCTCAGACATTTTTTCCATAATTTCCAGCGCGGCCGGGGGAACCATTCCAACGGGGGCCTGTCTCATCAGATATCATCACCCAATACATCTTTATGCTTTATGAAAGCGATGTTTGCTTTTTTCTGTACTGTATCATTATATCACGACTACCGGAAATCATGCATCAAGAAACCTGAATAAAAAAAGCCCTCCTAAGATTAAAGAAAGGGCTTTTGCGTTCATACAATGGGGTAAATTGGCGAACGGTCAAAAAGGCAAGCGGTTTTTCTCCTGCGCAATGGAAAACAGCTGCTCTTTCTTGCTCCGGGGAGGCGTATAGCGTGTTTCCCGCGGTCTCATTTCAAGGGCTTCGGCCGGGCAGGCAGCGGCACAAACGCCGCAGCCGATGCAGCGTTCTTTTTCGATTACAGGCAGAACCTGCCGGTTGTTTAGGGTTTCTTCCTGCATGACAATGGCATTAATGTGGCAGCTTTCCTCACAAATCCCACAACCCGTACAGTTTTGCGTGATGACTTCCGGGAAATAGTTCCCTGCCTGAACAGCTTGGATGTCGTTTTCGTTTATGGACCTGAGCACCCCACAGCAGCAGCCGCAGCAGAAACAAATGAATGTAGGATTGCCGAGAACGTTGTCGCACAGCAATACCAACCCTAGCTCCTGGGCCCGGTCCAGGTTTTCCAGGAGCTCCCTGGCGGTGGCCTCCCGGGCAAATCCGCGTCTGATCAGCCAGCTGCTGGCCCTGCCCAGGGACATGCAAATATTCTCCACCGGCGCACTGCAGGCTTTCCCCAGGTGTTCGGCCTTGTGTCGGCATGCACAGGTGGAAAGGGCTCCACCGCCCGCCTGACGTATGATTTCCGAAGCCCGGTCGTAGTCAAGCACTTCTGTTTCCACCGCCA
>SKMY01000292.1 GCA_007120815.1 Syntrophomonadaceae bacterium
TAAAAGGAGATACTGAACATGAACAGAATCGAGCGGATCCTTTTTGCCCTGCATCTTTTTGTGGGTATCGGGGCCATCGGGGGCGGGCTGGCTGCCATTCTTAATCCCTATGAGCCCCTGGGTATGCCTGTGGAAGCTTTAAAAAACGCGCCTTTTAGCAGTTATCTGATCCCCGGCATCATCTTGTTTACGGTCATCGGTCTCGGCAACCTGGCGGGGGCTGCCGCCTTGCGCATCAGGTCCAGGTTTCGGGGCTATGTCAGCAGTGTCCTGGGGTGGACCCTGGCAATCTGGATCGTCGTGCAGTGTATCATGCTGCAGGACGTGGTTTTCCTGCATGTTTTGTACTTTCTCATTGGGATCGTCCAGGCGGCCCTGGCAATGAAGGTTATACTGAAAGGCGGTTATTCAGGCTATAACTGATATAACTGATAAAGTTGACGGGTCACAACGGGGAAAGGAGGAAAAGGTGGCGTTTATTTCAGCTGTTGAAATGATCGGAACGGTTGCTTTTGCAATCTCGGGTGCTTTGGTTGCTATTGAGAAAAATCTGGATTATTATGGAATCGGAGTTTTTGCTATCGTCACGGCAACGGGAGGGGGGATCATCCGGGACCTGCTGATTGGCAAGAACCTTCCGGTGTCCCTGGAGAACCCCACTTTTGCAGTTGTAAGCATCATTTCTGCCGCGGCCGTGGTCATTCTTTACAAAAGGATTATTTACTACAGGAATGTCATTCAGTTTTTTGATGCCGTCGGGCTTGCAGCCTTCACAGCAATCGGAGCACAGGTCGCGGTAGAGAATGAATTTTACCATCTCTTTGTGATCATGACGCTTGCTGTTTTAACCGGTACCGGTGGAGGCGTGATCCGGGATGTTTTCGCCAGGGAAATCCCCTTTGTCTTTCAAAAAGAGATTTATGCTGTAGCCTGCCTGATTGGCGCGATCATGTTTTTCTTTCTCTTTGATTTAGTGGGGGTCGACCTGGCCTTGTATATCTGTTTCGCTGTCACGTTGCTCATTCGATTATTTGCCATGAAAAAAGATATTCACTTGAGCAGGGTAAATAGAGAAATGTAAACATACGTTGCTTGGCTAAAGGGAAAGGAAAGGGGTCAGGTCTTGAATTATAAGGTTTTGGAAGGGAAAAGGGGTCAGGTTTAAAATAAAGGGTCTTGAAAAATGATTTACATTTATGTTAGCATATATCCATCATGACCAGACCACTACGCATCGAATATCCAGGGGCGGTATACCACATAACAACACGAGGCAATGCTCGGAACGACATATTTTGTGATGATCGAGACCGTAATACTTTTCTTGATATCCTCACTGAGGCTGTCAAAAGATATAATTGGCTTTGCCATGCCTTCTGCCTGATGAATAACCACTACCATCTTCTCATAGAGACTCCTGAAGCCAATCTTTCTCAAGGCATGAGGCAGCTTAATGGTATTTACACCCAGCGTTATAACCGAAGACATCAAAAAGTAGGGCATGTTTTCCAAGGCAGATACAAAGCCGTCCTGGTAGAAAAAGAGAGTTATCTCCTTGAACTGTGCCGTTATGTGGTTCTAAACCCGGTACGGGCCAGGATAGTGGAGTTACCTGAATACTGGCACTGGGGAAGCTATCAGCCAACAGCAGGGCTCAGCAAGGTTCCGGAATTCCTTACGGTGGACTGGATTCTCGGCATGTTTGGAACCGACAAGGAAGCTGCCCAAGAGCAATACCGTTTATTTGTTCAACAGGGTATGAACGGAAAGTCGCCCTGGGGTGATCTTAAGGGACAATTATTACTTGGAAGTGAAGATTTTGTAGAACAATTCAATGAACTGATTCAGGGAAAAGGGAATGTGAAAGAAATCCCACGGTACCAACGCTACGCTGGCCGACCTGGTCTGGGGGATATCTTTGTAGAAGTTGATAACCAGGCGAAACGTATCAGAGATGAAAAGATATATGAGGCCCATGTTAAATATGGTTACACCCTTAAGGAGATTTCTGACTTCCTCGGCATTCACTACACGACTGTTAGTAAAGTGGTGCGGAAGATGGAAGACAAGAACAAAAATTATAATTCAAGACCTGACCCTTTTTTCCCCCAGAACAAAAACTGATAATTCAAGACCTGACCCCTTTTTTTTCAAAAACTGATAATTCAAGACCTGACCCCTTTTTTCCTTTTTTCCTTTTTTCCTCTTTTTGCTTTTTTTCTCTCTTCCCCCCTTCAACCCCGCTTAACCCCGCGTCTAACCGACCTCTTCTTTTGGTCTGGAGGCATAAATAAATGCTGCATAAATGGTTTAAAAGAAGAACCGCTAAGAAAAACGCTAACACTAATAACGCTAAGAAGATAGCAACGATAGCAACCGGCCTAGCAGCTCTCGTGGTCTTTGCCGTGGCCGTTTTCTGGCTGTACGTCCAACTGCAGACTTACCCGGCAGAAACCGAACTCTTGGAAGCGATTCGGGCGGAAGATGGGCTGACGATTACTGAAGGAAGAAACCATTTTATCCTGACTCCCCAGTCTGTGGACCCCACCAAGCCGCCGATTATTTATTACCCGGGCGGCCTGGTTGCCCCCGAAGCCTATCTCTACAAAATGGGCCGTGCAGCTGTCTGCCTGCAAAAACCAATCTATATCATTAAAGCGCCCTTCAATGCCGCCATCTTTGATGTCAGCGCTGCCGGTAGAATAATTAATACGTACGACCTGCCCCGGGCCTGGGTAGGCGGCCACTCCCTGGGAGGGATTTCTGCCTGCCGCTATGCTGCTGGAAACCCGGAAAAAGTATTTGGTTTGTTCCTTTTTGGTTCATACTGTGATAGAGATCTGAGCGGTTTTGACGGTCAAACGATTTCTGTTATGGGCTTGCAGGATCAAATAATTAACTGGGACAACTATGAAGAAGCAAAAGCAAACCTCCCACAGGAAACAATATTAATGGAAATAGAAGGCCTGAATCACTCCGACTTTGGAAACTATGGGTTGCA
>SKMY01000130.1 GCA_007120815.1 Syntrophomonadaceae bacterium
ATGTCTTCGGCATCGCCTATCCCATCCAGGGGAAATAATTCCCGGTTGGTGGTAGACGCCAGCATTCGTACAGTACCTTCATCACCGATCAATTCATTTGTAATGGAAAAGGCGCCCGCCGGCAGGCCGTTAACACTCAGCCCGCTCATAAAATCTTCTTGGTGATAGTTCACTTCGGCAAGGGCCCCGGAATCCAGGTTGCCGGCGAATTTCATGAACTCGGTGGCCCGGGCCAGCATGTCTTCCCCCAGGGGAATGTTAATCCCGCTGAGCTGCTGGGAGGTGTCTATTTCACCATCTAAGCCGGGGAGCCAGCCCATGAGGCGCATCCCGTTGGCATTGGTGAGGTACCCCGCCGAGTCCCTAACGAAGGAACCGTCACGGGTAAAATAGTTCTGCTGGCCGTCGCTGACAACGAAAAAGCCGCTGCCTTCTACGGCCATATCTGTTTCCTGGCCGGTGCTCTCGATGGAGCCCTGGGTGTGGTTGGTATTGATAGAAGACATGCTCATCCCTAATCCAACCTGCATGGGGTTTACCCCGCCCCGGCCGGCGAAGGGCGCCGTGGCACCTCTTAAGGTTTGACTGAATACTTCCTGGAAACGAACGGACTCTGCCTTGTAGCCTACCGTGTTCACGTTGGCTATGTTATTCCCTACCACGTCCAGCTTGGTCTGGTGATTCTGAAGGCCGGAAATGGCGGAGGAAAGTGATCGCAGCATGGTTTTTGACCTCCTGTCATTCTGTGGTGTGGGCTGCTTCGGTCGGTCCACAGCCCCGGGCATCCCCGGTTAAGAGGTCCTGCCCGAACTACTCGACAACTACTGCGCTGTCGATATTGGTGAAAACATGTTCTTTCATCGATTGGCCGTCCATCGCGGTAACGATGGTGCGGTTTTGTACGCCGGCCACGAAGGCCATATCCCGGTATAACAGCAGGGATGAGCGGCACCCTTTGGCTGCGGCCTTGTCTACGGCTTCTTCCAGTTTCTTCATCTCTTCCGGCTCCAGGTTTATCTCCCGGGACTGCAGGCGCTGTTTTGCATGGGCTGAAAGGTTGAGCCCTTTAGGGGTCCTGGTTTGTTCCAGGACGCCGGCAAAATTCAAATCCCCTGCATTTTTCTTCGTTTCCGGCGCTTTTTTCTTCACCCCGGAGGAATCCACTTTTGGCGGGTGGATTGGAATATGCACCTTGTTGTGGGTCATGGCTGTTCCCCCTTCATTCTGGCAGGCTATTCCGCTTCTGGCCCTGCTTCCTTGTGACCGCTTCCTGAGACCATGGATACCGAACCGATGGGGTATTCCCTGCCGTTTACCGTCAGGAGAGGGCTGCCGCCTTGCAGGCGGACGGCCGTGACTTCACCGCGCACTTCTGTGCCGTCTCCGGTTTTTACCTCCACCGTCCTGTTCAGCATGCCCAGGGCCTGGCTGTGGGCCTGTTGGACCGCAAAATTTTCCACGGTTTTCTGCAGCTGGATGAGTCGTTCCATGGTGGTAAACTGGGCTACCTGGGTCATGAAGTCGCCCATATCCCCGCCCCCGCTAAAGGGGTCCTGGTAACGCATTTGGGTAATCAGGAGCTTCAAAAAGGTATCGGAACCCAGGTCTTTCATGGAGTTGTTTGCTGGCTGGGTGTCCTTCTGGTGATAGGTCTCGTTGGGACCGGCACCACCGGCTGCACCGATTTCTGTCAACTCAAACACCTCGCTTCCGCGTTTCTTCGTGTTACACCAGGACATTCACCCTCTGCCGCCCAGATGATTCATCCCCTGGCAGGATGTCCCGCTGTAGTGAGGCCGGAGGAGAGGGATCCCTGTGCGTGTCCGCTTTTTCTGCTGTTTCTCCGTCGAAACCGGAACCATCCCGGCTTCCGTCTCCCACGGAGACATGGAATTCGTCTACGTTTAAATCCATCTGCAGAAATCGCTGCCTGAGACTATCCAGCTGGCTCTCGATCAGGTCCTTAACAGCCACGTTTTGGGTCTGGATTTCCGCTGAAAGCACGCCCTGGATGCGGCGCATCCGGATGAAAACTTCCCCTAACATTTCGGGATGAAGCCGGACGCGGAGCTCCTGTCCACCGGGACGGTTAAACAGGTGCATCTGTTCCACGATCTGACCCAGCACGTTATGAGGGTGAACGTGGGTGTGAAACGGGAGGGCTGAGCTTTGTGGCGTCACCGGACCGGACCGGCTGTTTGCTGAGGCCAGGATGTCATCCCCATGCCGAAACAGGTTGGAAAAAGTCGGCCTGCCGGTATCCAATCCCGAAAACTTTTCCTCCAGTTGTTCAGCGGGCAGGGCCTGGAAAAACCCCGGCTGATCAGCGGCATCTTTAGGGCCCAGCAGCAAGGAGCGTAAAAACTGCTCCACCCGGTCGATCATGGAAGATACGGGTTGTTCCGCCATGGAAGATACGGGTAATTGAGCCCTTTCTTCAGCGGGCGCGATATCGTGAGCGTCAAAAAAGGCCTTGATCTCCTGGAGCGCCTTTTGAGGCAGCTCATCAAGGGAGCGCCCTTCCCGCCAACTGGAAACCAGCAGCGCTGCAGCTTGAGGGGACAGGTTCCCGCTCCTTATCCCTTCAGAAAGGTGGGCAGGGTGATTCGTTGCTTCCACTGCCCTGCCGTTGACCACGCCTTCCAGAAGGGTGAGCAAGCCCTGGGGCAAGGTTTTACTGGCGGCTGCCTGGTTCCCCTGGGAGCCGATGATTTCAAAGGCAGGTGCCCGGTTCTGCACCTCTTCCGGTGATAGCTTGCCCTGGATGATGTTTTCTTCTATCAGGCCCGCTAACAACTTTTGAGCCAACTCCCGGCCGGCAGCGTCCATACCGTTCCATGCCTGAATAAGTTCTTCCGGCACCTCTTTGGCCAGCAGGTGGTTCAAAGAACCCGCAGGGCTGCCTTCCATGCCGGGCAGCTTTGTCTCCAGGACATCTTCCATCAAGAAAAACAGGATCCAGGGGATGCGTTCAAACCCATCCTCTCCTAAAAGCGCTGCCAGAGCCTCTTTCAGGTCTGAATCTTCACCAGATAGCGGCATTTCTCCAATGGTTTCGCCTTTGGGTTTGCCGGGCACCGCTGAGTCGGCCAGCGCTTTTTGCTGGTTTTGCATCGTTCCCAGGGCTTGCAAGATTTCTTCAAAGGAATGGGTTCCCGGTTCCGAAGACAGCCCGCTGCCGGGTGTTCCCCCTTGCCCCATGTTGATCACCGCTGCAATGATATCAGTTTTCACGGATAATTTTCACCTCCTTCCCTGACAGATGTACCTTCAGTCTGTTTCATCACCACCCTGGCAGGGTTCATCGGCGCTTTGGCGTAAATAGCTGTACAGGGAGAACTCATCGTTTACCCGCTGTTCTCTCAGCCTCTCATCTTCATTGTATTCCGAAAGCGCCTTTTCCTTAAGCTTTTCCAGCATGCGGCATTTCTGCCAGTGCTCGACAACAACCTTTCTCTGGGAATCCATTTTCTTTTTGCTGTGGTACAGCTTTTGACTGGAATGGATTAAATCTTTTTCCAGCTGGTTGTGGTATGTATCGATATATAAAAGGGTATAAACATCCAGCCCCTGTGCCTGCCCCTGCTGCTCCCGGTGAAATTCCACAAGGCGCTGCTGGGCCGTTTGGATCTGCTCCAGTTCCGTCTGGGCACTTTGGTGTTCTTTAAGCTTGCGGGCCAGTTCTTCCTGGGCCATCTTTTTCTGGTCTTCCCGGTATTCCAGGAGCTTTTGCAGCTTGAAATTAAAACCCATGGCCTGTCCTCCCGTATAAAACATGGTGTAACCACAAAGGCTCCTATCTATATTTTCGCCACAAAACGGCAGATGTTAAGGAGCCCTGGGCCAATAACCCGCTACTCAATTAATTTTAATGCCTCCATCTCCTTATTGCTTTCCTCCCAGGAAACCGACTCTGTAATGGCCTGGCGCAAGAAGTCGCTTAAGCGGTCCCGGTATTCAATGGACCGATCAACCCTGGGATTGCTTCCCCTGACATAGGCACCGATGTTAATCAGATCTTCCGAGTCTTTGTAGGTGGAAAGCAGTTCTCGGATCTGCGAAGCCTGCTCCTGGTGCCGTCTGTCGGTGATAACGGGCATCAACCTGCTGGCGCTGTTTAGAAGATCGATAGCCGGATAGTGGTTTTTGGCCGCCAGGTCACGGCTCAGCACAATGTGGCCGTCCAGGATGCTGCGCACCGCATCGGAGATCGGCTCGTTCATGTCATCACCGTCTACCAGCACGGAATAAAAACCGGTGATGGACCCCTCACCGGCCGTGCCCGAGCGTTCCAACACCCGGGGCAGCGCGGCAAATACGGAGGGCGTATAACCCTTGGTTGCCGGCGGTTCCCCGATGGCCAGACCGATTTCCCTAAGAGCGGTAGCAAATCGGGTCACCGAGTCCATCATGAGGATCACTTTCAAGCCGCGGCTGCGATAGTACTCGGCTATAGTGGTGGAAACCAGGGCCGCTTTTACCCGCTCCAGGGCGGGACGGTCTGATGTAGACACCACAACAACCGAACGTTTTAAGCCTTCCGTCCCCAAGTCGTTTTTAATAAAGTCCATCACTTCGCGGCCGCGCTCCCCCACCAGCCCGATCACACTAACATCTGCTTCGCTGTAGCGGGCGATCATCCCCAAAAGGGTGCTTTTCCCCACGCCGCTGCCGGAAAAAATCCCGACGCGCTGCCCCTGGCCGCAGGTCAACACCGTATCAAGGGCCCGAATCCCCGTCACCATGACATCCTTGATGGGCGTTCGTTCCATGGGGTTTGGCGGTTCATTCTCCACTGGAACTTCCGTTAAGTCGCCGCTGAGTTCATCGCCCATGATAGGGCGGCCCAGGCCGTCTAACACCTTGCCCAAAAGACCCGGTCCAACCTGTACAGAAAAAGGCCGGCCGGTGGCTTCGACGCGGCACCCGGGACCAATCCCGCTGATATTACCCAGAGGCATTAAAAGAGCGCGTCCCTGTCGAAAACCCACTACCTCGGCCAACACAGGATCCCTGTTGGAATTCACTTCAACCCGGCACACTTCCCCCACATAGGGACGCAGGCCGCTGACTTCCATAACCAGGCCGATTACCTGGGTCACCCGACCCCTTATTTTTACAGCCGGGTAAGCCCAAATGTCCTGGTAGTACCTGGAACAATTAATTGGCTTTGCGTCCAGCAAGACCACCCCCAAAAAAAGGAGATGGAGTTTCCGCATCAACCCACTGCGAAAGCTCTTCTCGTGTTGTTAACTACTGTTTTTGTGAAGCGGTTTGAAGAAGCTGTTGTCCTAACAAGTGGAGTTCACGGAACAAGAAAAACTCCACTTCGGCATCTTCTGATGCAACCAGGCAGCTGCCGGAAGGAATAATTTCATCTGCCTCAATAAGCAGGCTGGATCCATTTTTGATTAACCCTTTTAGCGCGCCGAGATACTGGCGGCATATTTTTTCATTTTCAGGATGAACCTTTAGAACAATCTCTTTTCCAGATGGGAGCGCTTCCAGGCTCCTGGAGATCATGGACACAATAACCTGGGGGGTCAGCTCTATTTTGCAGTGGAGCAGCTTTTCCGCCAGGTTGATACAGATTTGTATGATGTCGGATTCAGCGCCGTCCAGCAGTTCTTCCCGGGCTGCGTGGGCCTCTTTTAAGATGGCTTCCGCTTCTTTTTTAAGTTTACCGGCTTCGGCTTCTCCTTTTTTTAGGGCTTCTTTGTACCCCTTTTCCCAGGCCTTTTTACGAATGGTTTCCGCCTCTTTTTCCACCTGCACAAGGGCGTCTTGACGAATTTTTTCTGCTTCCTGGCGTGCCCTGTCCAGGACGCGTTTTTCCTTTTCCCGGATGGCCTGATCCATCTCTTCACGGGTTAACACAGGAGGCCTTTCCGTCTCGGGACCGGAACCGGGCTCCCCATGGGCCTGCTCAGTTGGGGGCCGGTACGTTTTCCATCCTTTCACATCCAAACCCCTCAGGATCCGGTTAGACGATGATGGCATCTTCTCCACCCCTCGAGATGATGATCTCTCCAGTTTCATCCAGGCGCCGAATCAGACCAACGATACGCTGCTGGGCCTCTTCCACTTCACGCAGCCGGACAGGCCCCATAAAATCGAGATCCTCCTTAAGCATCTCCGCCGCCCGCTTGGAAAGATTGCGGAATATTCTTTCCTTAACCTCTTCGCTGGATCCCTTAAGTGCCTTGGCCAGTTCCTTGCTGTCCACCTCTCGGACCACCCGCTGGATAGAGGCATCATCCAGGGTGATGATATCCTCGAAGATAAACATTCGCGCCCGGATTTCATCGGCTAATTCAGCATCTTCTTTTTCCAGCTCTTCCAGGATCAGTTTTTCCGAACCCCGATCAACGCTGTTAAGAATATCAACAACGGTATCCACCCCGCCAGCCTGGGTAAAATCCTGCTGAAAAATAGTGGACAGTTTATCCCGAAGCACCGACTCCACCTCTTTTAGGATTTCCGGGGATGTGCGGTCCATTATGGCGATCCGGCGGGCAATATCGGCCCTCATCTCTTCGGGGAGCTCTGAAAGCACCGTGGCCGACTGGCTGGAATCCAGGTAAGACAATATCAGGGCAATGGTCTGAGGGTGTTCCCTGCTGATCAAGTTCACCAGCTGCTTGGGATCGGTGTGGCGAACAAAGGTAAAGGGTTTAACTTTTACCTGCTCTTTGAGCCGTTTAATAATTTCCGTCGCCTTGTGGTGCCCCAGGGTCTTTTCCAGGAGATCCTTGGCATAATCTACGCCGCCTTCCAGCATAAACTGCTGGGCCTGTCCCAAAAGTAAAAACTCCTCCATTATCTCATCGCGGGTTTCCTTATCCACGCGGCTCAAGTTGGCGATCTCCATGGTGACGCCTTCAATTTCCTCTTCGGAGAATTGTTTCAAGATACGGGATGACATCTCCGGCCCTAACGCCATAAGCAGGACGGCGGCTTTTTTCTTTCCATTTACCTTCTCAGTTTTTACCATGAACATGCCTCCCTAATCTTCCACGATCCACGACTTCAGCACGGCAATGGCCACATCGGGGTTTTTATCAATCAGTTCCCGGGCACGCTTTGAAGTCGTTTCTTCCGTTCTATCGGGAATAAACTCCTCTTCTTCCATGGCCAGCAGTTCCTCCAGGGAAGGGCCTTCGGTCACCGGGATGATTTCCCGCTCTGCCATGAGCCGGCGGCGTCTCCACAGGGCAATGAGGATTAAAAGGATTAAAGCCAGGGTCGCTGCCCCAATTATGGCCTGCTGGAATAACTGCTGCCGCTTTTCTTCCTCTTCCAGGGCGGCCATAGCCGCCTCCATTTCATCGATGTGCCTGGTGTCAAAACTCATGCCCTCCACGCTGATCTGGTCACCGCGCTCCTCATTAAAACCAATGGCGGAAGCCACCAGGGCGTTGACCTGCTCAATTTCCCCTTGGGTTACCTGGGGATCCATGGAATCGATTACCACAGAGGTGTGTTTGCTCAAAACCCGGCCTGGGGCGGCGATGATGTGCTCCGTTCTTTCGCTGATTTCATAGTTAATGGTTTCTTCAAAACGCTGGTACTGGCTATCTCCTCCCGGAACCACCCCGACATACCCCGGGTAATTGGCCTCTCCCACCTCTCCCATGACAGGGCCTTCCCCTTCAAAACTCTCCTCAAGGACATGGGAGCTGCGGGGGACACCCTGTTCATCATAGGTGATCACGGTGGTTTCCCGGGCATCAAAATCCAGCTCGGTGGTGACCACCACCAGGGCCTTCCCGGGCCCAAAAACTCTTTCCAGCATTCTTTGCACCCGGTCTTCCAGCTCTCTTTCAAAGGTCCGCTTTACCTCCAGCTGCCTCAAGGTGGATTCTCCCACAGCCATCATGGGATCTTCCGTGGTGAGCGCATCATAGAGAATATTACCGTAGGAGTCGATAACCGTGATGTTTTCCGCCGTGAGGTCTTCTACAGCGGAAGCCACCAAAAAAACGATCCCGCGAACCTGGTTCTCTCTCAGGTCGACATAGGGATTCAGTTTCAGATAGACGGAGGCCGAAGGTTCGGTCCGTTCTCGCATGAAAACCCGGTGCTCCGGCAGAGCCAGGTGGACCCGGGCCTGGGTTACCGCATCAAGGGAGGTAATGGTCCGCCGCAGTTCTTCCTGCAGGGCCCGCTGGAGGGTGACCTGTCTCTCAAAATCCGTCATGCCCAGGCGGTCGTTATCAAAGAGCTCAAAACCCAGGTCCTGGGCAAAAGGAAGACCTTTGCCGGCCATCTCGATACGCAGCTCATCGCTTACATTAGCGGGAACCTTGATGGTCGACCCGTAATCATCCAGTTGATAGGGCACGCCGCGGCTTCGTAATTCTTGAAGCAGCGGAGACGCCGCGGCAGGATCCAGGTTTCGGTACAGAACCACGTATTGCGGCTTTAATGCCACCTGAATCAGCATGATCAGGAAAACAAGAAAAGCCAACACTAAAACCACAACGACAACTTGCCGCTGACGGCTCATCATTTTCCAGCGGTCTAATAGGTTGCTGCCCGCACCCGTTTTACTATACTCTACGTCAGCCAAGAATCCCCCACCTCACCTGCAAAGTCCATCCTTAAAAACACTATATCTGCATACGAGAGATTTCCCGGTAGGCCTCAATCACTTTATTGGTTACCTGGGTTGTTAGCTGCAAGGAAAGCCGTGCCTGCTCCGCGGCAATCATCACCTGGTGCAGGTCTTCAACTTCCCCGGTCATAAGTTTCTCCGTTGCCTCATTGGCCTCCAGTTGTTTTTGGTTCACCTGGTTTAAAGCGTCACGCATTAGATCACCGAAGCCTGCCGATGAAACGGTTTTCTTTTCCGCTTTATGCCCCTGTACTGGAATGGCATATGGATGTATGCGCACAAATAACCCTCCTCATGGAATATGGGGACGTGGAAGCAGGGGGTCGGTTCTCCTGCTTCATTAACAGCATGAGAATAACCGGTTAAATGGCTTTGCCTGGATATCCGGGCCAGGCCCTTTGGAAGCAAGAGAACCGTCCCCCTGCTTCCTCTCCGTGTTTCCCTCCGTGCTTCCTTAGCCTCGACCGATTTCCAAGGCTTTCAGGTAAAGGCTTTTAGCCGTATTGACCGCTGTGGTGTTGGCTTCATAGGAACGAGAGGCCGTGATTAAATCGGTCATCTCCTTGGCCAGGTCAATGTTGGGATAGGCCACATAACCGTCTTCGCCGGCATCGGGATGTTCGGGATCGTATGCCAGCCGGGGAGGGTTGGGGTCTTCTACCACCGCTGCAACATGGACACCGTTACGGCGAAAAGCGGGCGGCATGTCTCCTCTCCTGGCCAGGGCCAGCCTTTCGGCAAAAACCACGGTTTTCCGGCGATAGGGGCCTCCCTCCAGGGTGCGGGTGGTTTCCATGTTGGCCAGGTTGCTGGACACGGTATCTACCCGTAATTTTTCTGCCGTAAGGGCTGATCCGCTAATCTGAAATGAACGAAACAGTTCCATGCTTAGCGCCTCCCTTCATTAATGATGTAGCGCCACTGGGAATAGCGGTCGCTCACCTGCTGGACCAGGGCATTGTAACGCAGCTGATTGGTTACCAGGTTGAGCATTTCTTCGTCAATGTCCACGTTGTTGCCGTCACTTCGCCGGGAGGTATGCCCTTCGGTTTGAACCTTCGGATTGGGCACATCAGGATTCCCGGGTAGGTGGCGGGTGTTGGTTTGGACCAGGGGCATGCGCTGCTTTGCTTTAAGCATTTCCTCGCTGAAAACTACGTAAGAGCGCTTGTATCCCGGTGTATTCAGGTTGGCCAGGTTGTTGGCCGTTACTTTCTGGCGCAGTGCTGAAACATCCAGTGACCGGGTCAGCCCGTTTGTGATATGATCGTTCCAGAGCACCTTTTATCACCTCGTACTGTACGCCCTCCGGCGTAAAATAAAAAGCTTTTACTTCGAAAGTCAGGCTGCCATTCCAAGGAAAGGCCCTATAACTTTGCGTCCCCACCTTTCGATAGGTTTGCCATTTCGATAAAAAGCTGCAAAACAACCGATCTTAGAAATCATTTATGCGTTAATATTTGCCTGGAGTTTGGGCACTGGAACATAAATTCTCCAATAAATACTGGTATTCCTGCCTACTTTTGGATTTTTTCTTTTTTTTTAAACAAAGAAAACCGGAAGCTGACAAGCATCCGGCTTGAAATCTTTCATCCTTGAAAAATGCTGTTGGAAATCGCCGCTTGGCAGGCGATCTTGTCATGATTATCCTTTTTTATCGATAAAAAGGGCGTCTTTTCCCTGCCCCGGCCGGTACCCCAGAAGGGCTTTTTTTTCCTTTCTGACGGCCTTGAGTTTTTCTGATACCTGGTCCAGTCTTTCTATAAACAGGGCCCTGTGTTCCTGCTGTTTTCGCAAAAGGTCATTCAAAAGATCGCGCTCCTTTTGCCCCATCTCTCCCTTTTGACGTGAAAGCTGCTGCAGCAGGTCGTTTATCGCCTGCTCACCCTGGACCCGGCAGTGCGCCAGCCGGTCATCTAAGCTTAAGACCTCCGGGCTCTCTTCAGAAGGCAGCGGAGCAGCCAGGATCACCCGTTCTTCCTTCATCAAGCGCTCCAGAGCAACAACCGCTTCCTTAACCACTGATGTTCACCCGCCTGCCGCCGCCGGGCATTCCCGCTTCGGGCCTGTAACCATCCGTTCTTTGGTTCACCGGTGAAATCTCGGGACTGCTGCCGGTCCTTTCTTTATCGCTTCCATCTTCTGCTTCCCCGGTCTGGCAAAGTGCTGCCTTCCAGGCATCTCTTAACTCCACCAGCATCCTTTCGATCTGGTCCAGGGGTTCTGTTGTTTTCTTGATATTGGCTTCCACCAGCAAAAAGTAGATGTATTCGTAAAGTCGAAACAGCGAAACCGCCACCTCTCCGGTTTCCAGATCCAGTGAGGACATGAGTTCTGTGATGATCTCCTGAACCCGGACCAGGTTGTTGTTAGCCTCTTCCAGTTTTTGCTCTTCAAGGCATTTTCGGGAACGCCCCAAAAAGCGCAGGGCGCCTTCGTATAGCATAACCAGCAGTTTGCCCGGTTCAGCCGTTTCAATTTGGGTTCTCTGGTACTGAGCATAAGGATTTGATGCCAAAAAGGGAACACTCCTTTCTGTTACGGTGGGAATTGAGTTTCAAAACCCATGTTCATCCCCTGGTCAAGGCTCAAAA
>SKMY01000002.1 GCA_007120815.1 Syntrophomonadaceae bacterium
AGCCATGAGTTCTTCCAATGAACCGTACTTGGTCAGTAGTTGTACCGCACGCTTTTCCCCAATTCCCGGTACTCCAGGAATATTATCCGAGCTGTCTCCCTTCAAAGCCTTAAAATCTATCCATTGGTCAGGGGTCAGGCCGTACTTCTCCTTCAAGCGTTCCAAGCCATATTCTTCTATCTCACTAATACCCTTGCGTGTGATTAAAATCTTCACCTGTGGAGAAAGCAGCTGGTATACATCTGCATCCGCCGTTACGATCCTCACCTTTATTCCAGCCTGTTCTCCCTGGCTGGCAAAGGTGCCGATAATATCATCTGCCTCGTATCCTTCCATTTCGTAAATAGGGATGTTAAAACCCTGAATAACTTCTTTGATCACCGGGACCTGTTCTCGCATTTCATCAGGGGTTTTCTCTCTGGTTGCTTTATACGCTTCAAACTCCCGGTGCCGAAAGGTTGGACCCGGGTAATCAAATGCAACAGCAATGCAATCCGGTTTTCTTTCTTCTATGAGGCGTAACAGCATATTGGTAAAACCGAGCACCGCGTTGGTATGCAGGCCGCTTTTTGTTTGCAATTCCAGGGGTAGAGCAAAAAAAGCCCGGTACGCCAGGCTGTGGCCGTCCAATATATATATTGATTTCATTAAACGAGCCATCCCCTTTTAGTTACCCCATTTTATGAAGCAGGTCCACCATCTCTATAGCCCCCAGGGCCGCATCCCACCCTTTGTTTCCGGCCTTAGAACCCGCCCTTTCTATGGCCTGTTCCAGGGTATCACTGGTAATTACGCCAAACATTACAGGAAGTTCTGTTTCCAATCCGACCATGGCCACGCCTTTGGCAACTTCAGAAGCCACATAGTCAAAGTGAGGTGTATCCCCTCGAATAACAGCCCCTAAGCAAATGACTGCATCGAAGCGGCCGCTTTTTGCTGCTTTCTTAGCCATTAATGGGATTTCAAATGAACCAGGAACCCAATACACTTCAATGTCTTCGTCCCTGGCGTCGTGCCGTTTTAGCGCATCCAAGGCGCCATCTAAAAGCTTGGAAGAAATCAGCTCATTAAAACGGCTGACAACCAGGCCGAACCGGTAACCTTTGGCACTTAAATAGCCTTCAACTCGTTTCACCAATTAAATACACCCTCTTTATCTTTATTATCTTGTCTACTCAGCCCTTGCTTATTGCACATGCATCGTCGTGAAGCAGGGGGACAGTTCTGTCGCTTTCCCTATAAGTCGGTCCTCCGCTTCGCTCCGGAAGCGCTATAACCGTCCCCGCAGCTTCCCTTATAAGAGCTCTGTAGTTCATTACTTTTCTTTAGCTTTTATTGATTGTTTTCCTTACGGAATTCCAAAAGATGGCCCAACTTATTCTTTTTGGTCTGCAAGTAATACTGGTTGTGCTCCCCTGCAGGTACCTCCAGGGGGATGCGTTCGAGGATCGTTAAATCGTATCCTTCCAGTCCTTTTATTTTCCTGGGGTTGTTTGTCAGAAGACGCATTCTTTTCACGCCCAGGTCCACCAGTATTTGCGCCCCAACCCCGTAATCCCGTAAATCCGAAGGGAAGCCCAGTTCTTCATTAGCTTCAACGGTATCACGCCCACAGTCTTGTAGATGATAAGCTTTTAGTTTATTGATCAGGCCTATCCCCCGGCCTTCCTGGCGCATGTAGACAATTACTCCGGCCCTTTCTTCGGCGATTTGCTTCATGGCTTGATTCAGCTGTCTTCCGCAGTCACAGCGCAGAGAGCCCAGGACATCCCCGGTAAGACATTCCGAATGTACCCGGACCAGCACGGGTTTTTCTTCATTGATTTCCCCCATGACCATGGCCAGGTGGGTTTTATGATCAACGTTATTGTCGTAAGCAATCAATTTGAAATCTCCATAGGCTGTAGGCAAAATGGTTTCCGCAGCCCGCCAAATCAACTTCTCTTTTTTCATTCGATATTGAATTAAGTCAGCAATGGTAATGATCTTGAGCCCGTGTTCTTCAACAAAATCCATTAATTCAGGCACCCGGGCCATGGTCCCGTCTTCATTCATGATTTCGCATATAACGCCAGCAGGATAAAGACCTGCCAGCTTGGATAGATCGATAATAGCCTCGGTGTGCCCGGCCCGGCGAAGCACACCGCCGTCTTTAGCCCGCAGCGGGAATATATGGCCCGGACGGGTGAAATCGGCGGGCGCTGCATGGGGATCAATTATTTTTTGAATGGTTAGCGCCCGTTCGTGGGCGGAAATACCCGTTGTTGTCTCTTTCGCATCCACCGACACCGTAAACGCCGTTTCATGGCTGTCCGTGTTGTGGGTCACCATCAGCGGAAAATCCAGCTCATTAATACGCTGGGGCGTTAGGGGAACACAGATTAGGCCTCGCCCATAACGCGCCATAAAATTAATCGTATCCGGCGTTACTTTCTCGGCAGCCATTACAAGGTCCCCTTCATTTTCTCTATCCTCGTCGTCCACGACTACGATCATTTTCCCATATCTTAAATCGATAATAGCCTCTTCTATGGTATTAAATGTCTCCCTCAACGCAATCCTCTCCTTCAACGTTCAGCCCATAAGATTAAAATCCTTTTTCCTGTAAAAATTCATAAGAAATCTTGCTCTTCCGCTGCCCTTTATCATTCATCTGCCCTTTATTGTTCCCCTCGAGAAGTTTTTCCACATACTTGACCAGCATGTCAGCTTCCAGGTTAACCGTATCTCCCTTATGCTTGTACCTAAAGGTTGTTACGCCGGCGGTGTGGGGAATCAATGAAACCGTAAACCAGTTGTCCCCCAAGTCTACAACCGTCAGGCTAATACCGTCAACGGCAATTGACCCCTTTTTGATGATATATCGCATGACCTCTTCAGGTGCGCGAATTGTTTTAACCAGGGCGTTTCCTTCGTTTCGTTCAGCGATAATTTTTCCTACACTATCCACATGACCTGACAGAAAATGCCCGCCCAATCGACCACCTACAGACAACGCCCTTTCCAGGTTTACCAGATCCCCCGGGTTTAACTGGTGAAGGTTTGTTTTCCGAAGGGTCTCGGGCATAACATCCGCATAGAACGTGTTAGATGAGCGCCGGGCCACCGTTAAACAAACACCATTGACTGCAATGCTGTCTCCGATGTCCAGGTCATCCATCACCCGGGAGGCCTTAATAACCAGGCTGGTCCCGGTGCCGCTGGCATGTTGGCGGTTAACCAGCTCTCCAAGTTCTTCAACAATTCCCGTGAACACCTGCATCCCTCCTAGCGGGATAGCCAATTACGAGCAAGTCGTTATCGAGTTGTTTTAATTCCACATTTTTCACGACCCAGGAATCCGTCAGTTTTTTTACGCCTTGACCTTCAAAAGGCGTCGGCGCATTCTCTCCTCCAAAGAGCAGCGGAGCTACAAACAGATAAACCTTGTCAATTAGGTTGCTTTCAAGCAAGGAGTAGTTGAGCGCACCTCCACCTTCAACCAGAAGTGCACTGATTTCACGATTCCCCAGTTCAACCATCAATTGGACCAGGTCAACACGCCCATCTTTATCCGGAAGGGTTAACACCTCAACACCCTGGGCCATCAGTGCTTCCTTTTTATCTTTCGGCATGGCAACCGTCGTAGCCAAAAGGGTTTTTTTTCCATTTAAAACCTTCGAAACCTTTGCATCCATGGGCAGCCTTCCCAGGCTGTCGACGATAATCCGCAAGGGTTGTTCTGTTCTTTCTTCTTCATTCAGGCGGACCGTCAAGCGCGGATTGTCCTGGAGTACAGTATTAATCCCTACCATGATTCCGTCACTTATGGAACGTAACTTGTGAACAAGCTGGCGAGACTTTTCACCGCTGATCCATTGTGACTCTCCTTGTTGGGTCGCTATTTTCCCGTCAAGTGTCATCGCCGCCTTCACGACGATAAAAGGCGTGTTGGTCGTGATGTATTTAACAAACACTTCATTGAGCCGAAGGGCTTTTTCTTCCAGAACGCCTGTTTTTACTTTTATCCCGGCTTCTTCAAGTTTTTTTATTCCCTTCCCCGAAACCAGCGGGTTTGGGTCTTTCATTGCCATGACAACTTTACGGATTTCCCTTTCAATTAAAGCATCTACACAAGGGGGTGTCCTGCCCTGGTGAGAGCACGGCTCAAGGTTAACAAACAACGTTGCTCCCCTGGCTCTTTCACCGGCATCCTGGAGTGCGATAATTTCCGCATGAGCGAGGCCGGCTTTTTCATGGAAACCTGTTCCAATCACCTCACCGTCTTTCACTAAAACTGCACCAACCATCGGGTTGGGATTCGTTTTTCCCAGCCCCTGACGAGCTAAATCCAGTGCCATCCACATGTATCGCTCATCAGATTCCATTGCTTTTCACCTCTTAATAACGAGAATCTGATCATTCAAATTATAACATAAAGCAAATCTTTGTAAACGGTTTAACGGTTTTTAAAACGTTTTAACGTTTTTTTAATGACTCAGGCAGTGGCAAGGCCGAACATGTATAATCCTTGCAGTACAGCTGAGCGGCTAAACGTTCTTTTTTCTTATGGGGAACCGTTTAAAGGCATCTATTATTTTGCCAGGTTGATCAGCGCCGAACAAGGCTGAGCCCGCTACCAGCACATCAGCCCCCGCCTTAATAACTGATGCAGCCGTTTCTTCGTTAACACCGCCGTCTACCTGGATTAAATAACCCATGCCGTATTTTTCCCTTTTTTCTGCCAGGGCTTCAATTTTAGACAGAACCGAGGGAATAAACGTCTGACCAGCAAACCCGGGATTAACAGACATAACCAAAACCAGGTCCAGCTCTTCCAGGATATAGTCCAACAAACCAGGCGGTGTTGCCGGGTTTAAAGCAGCACCTGCCATGCAGCCCAGGTCGTGAATGACCTGGATGACACGATTTAAGTGGTTACATGTTTCAGCGTGAACACAAATCAAATCGGCCCCGGCTTTGGCGAAATCCCCAAGAAACCTCTCCGGCTGTTGAACCATCAGGTGGACATCCAAAAATAAGCGGGTATGCGGGTTAAGGGCCTCAACAACCAGGGGCCCCATTGTTATGTTGGGAACAAAGTGGCCGTCCATCACATCAATATGCAGCCAATCAGCGCCGGCTTGTTCCATGCGTTGAATATCCTGTAACAACCGGGCAAAGTCTGCAGAAAGGATTGACGGTGCAACTTTTACAGTTTTCAATGTTTATCTCCTCATAAATAACACCTGGTTTAGTACTGCTTTTCTTTATGCTTTAGTTCCTTTAAAAAGAAAAGATAGTGCTCATAGCGCCAGGGTGCAATTTTATTGTCTTGCAAGGCTGCTTTTACGGAGCAATCCGGTTCTGCTTCATGAACACAACTCCCAAACCGGCAGTCTTCGGCATATTGAGCAATATCTGGAAAATAGCATTGGAGATCACGCGAAGGAATTCCTTCCATGTCCATCCTCTGAAAACCCGGCGTATCTACAATATAACCCTCTTGATTCCAGGGAATTAATTCAACGTACCGGGTTGTATGCCTTCCTTTTTTACTTTTTTTGCTGACCGGGGCTGTGCGGAGTTTCACTCCGGGGACCAGTTGATTAATTATGGTCGATTTTCCAGCACCTGAAGGACCGGCCAAAACCGCCACACTGCCCTTAAGGGATCGTTGAAGATCGCCTACCCCTTGACCCGAAAGGGCACTGGACAAAATCACTTTATAAGAACAGTCCTGGTAAACGTTATTTACCTTCTGGACATTATCCAGCTTTTCGGCACTGGCCAAGTCTATTTTGTTCAAACAGATGATAACGTCCAGGTCTTCCGCTGCGGCAGATACAATCATACGATCCAGTAACGCTAGATCCAATGGAGGCTCACAAACAGACATAACGGCAACGGCCTTGTCAACATTAGCAACAGAAGGCCGTTTCAGTTTGTTTTTTCTCGAATTAACAGCATCAATTACCGGGTCGCCATTTTCAGGATAGAAAACATTAACCCGGTCACCCACAATAATATCTTGACCGATTTCTTTTAACTTGCCTCGTGCACGACAGCGGATGATTTCACCACTGGAAATCGCAACAAAATAAAACCCACCTTTAGCTTTTACCAGGCGCCCTTCCAGCTATACTCCTCCTTTATAAATAAATATATATCTATCCTATGGGTAGGTAAACGTATCTATGGTAACAAACTCATTATCCCTCAGTTCCATGAGAATTATCTGGCCCGAACCAACCACTTCCATGGAAACCGCACCACCTTCATATTCGCCTTCAAATACGGTGCGCCTTCCTTCTTCATCATCCAAAACAATGCGAATGTACTGTCCCCAATCCACTTCAGGCACAATCGTCAGCGAGTGAGTCTCATGCTCCACCGGTTCACTTCCCAGGCTGACCACCAGGTCAACGGGATCGCCTTTTTGTACCATTTCCCCCGCTTCCGGGTGCTGAGAAATAACTTTGCCCTCACTCAAGTCATCGGAGTATTCTTCATCAATGTTCCTTAAAACCAGCTCATAGAGGTTTATCCATTCCCTGGCATCCTTGATATCCCACCCGTGGAAGTTTCTAAGTGAAAAGGGTTTTCTGCCAAGGCTAACGATAATATGAACGGTTTCATCCCTGGCCAACTGGAAGCCTACCCCGGGATCTTGACGAACAATTAAACCCGCTTCAACATCATCGCTAAATTCTTCTGAGCGCTCAATGTCCAACCCTAGATCATCTAATAGCAGGCGCGCCTCACGCTCGGTTCGACCAATAAGGTTTGGTACCTCGACAAGGTCAGGGCCCAAACTAATAATCAGTTCAATAACGCGTTCTTGCCGCACACTCCTTCCGGCAGGGGGATTTTGTGAGACCACGTGATCGACAGGAATTGTATCGCTGTGTGTTTCTCCGTTAATGATAAAATCCAAACCGACTTCCTGCAGCCGTTCTTCCGCTTCCTCCAGGGTCAAGCCTTCCAGGTTGGGAACCGTCACTTCAGGCACAACAAGAAGCCCGGTGATATAACCGTAGCCAAGCCAAACAGCAAAAAAGAGTGCTGCCAGTAATGTGCCGAATAATACCGCTTTTTTCACAGGGAAATCACCCTTTTCCTCTTCCTCTTCTTCATCTTCCATTTCACCCTCATATTCTCCTTCTATTCCGCTCTCTGTCCCGTTTTCACTTTTTAATGGGTCAAAATAACCCGTTGATCCATCCGCATTTTCTTGCTGTTCATAGGATTGAAGCCGGTTAATCAAAGACCCTTTGATATAATTATTTTTTCCTTGAATATTCAGCCACTCTTCAAGGTCATCTAAAAGTTCAGCGGCATTTTGGTAGCGCATGCTGCGATCTTTTCTCATGGTTCTCAATATAATCATCTCGAGCTCAGAAGGAACCTCGGGTTCTATCTGCCTGGGGGGAGTTAAATCTTCCTGGAGGTGCTTCAAGGCAATGGATATCGGGCTTTCGCCGGAAAAAGGCAGCACCCCGGTCAACATTTCATACATGACAACACCAAGGGAATAAATATCGGACTTTTGGTCTGCCATGCTCCCGCGGGCCTGTTCCGGAGAGGAATAGTAAACCGAGCCCATCAAGGACTTGCCGTGGGTTATCGTTGAATCCGTCGCTGCACGGGCAATACCAAAATCAGCGACTTTTACCCGTCCTTCCTGGGTAATCATAATATTTTGGGGCTTAATATCTCGATGAATAACATTTTGTCGGTGGGCATGAACCAGGGCATCACAAATCTGGTAGGCGACGTGTACCGCCTCCTCGGGCTTAAGCCGTCCATCGCGAACAATAATATCTTTTAAGGTATACCCATCGACGTATTCCATAATAATAAAATACAAACCATCTTCTTCACCCTCGTCATATACATTTACGATGGCTGGATGTGAAAGACTGGCTGCCGCCTTGGCCTCCTGTTGAAAACGCCGAATAAACTCCGGATCATTAGCAAAATGTTCGTAAAGCATTTTAATTGCAACAGAGCGGTTTAGTTTGAGGTCATGGCCGCGGTATACCCGGGCCATACCACCTTCACCAATGATTTCTTTTATTTCATAGCGGTTTCCCAACGTCTTTCCGATCAACACATTCACCAAGCCTTTATGGTTTCTTTTAAGCTCGAACAAGTACCACGGTGATATTATCCAAACCACCGGTGGCATTTGCTCTATGTATGAGTTGGTCGACTTTATTACCCAAAGATCTCTCCTGCCCCAAAACGATTTCTTGAATCGTTTCGACCTGGAGCATGGAGGTCAGCCCATCAGTACAGAGCAAAAGGTAGTCATCTTTATTAAAAGGCGTAAAGTAGAAATCTACGATAAGTTGAGGGGAAGTTCCAAGGGCCCGGGTAAGCATGTGGCGTTGTGGGTGGGATCGTATTTCATCGGGTTGTATTTCCCCGTTTTTTAATAGTTCCATAACCAGTGAATGATCTTCGGTAATTTGATAATGCCCATCTTTATTAAAAAGATGGGCCTGGCTGTCTCCTACGTGTCCCACAAGGATCTCCTGGACCATAAAAACAGCTGCTGTTATTGTGGTTCCCATGCCATCAAACTCGGCATTCTCTTTTTGGGCGGAAAGAATTCGATCATTGCCATCTAACACGGCGTTTTGAAGAAATTGTTTCATTTGGTAGCGGTCAAATTGCATCAAGTTACTGCCATGTTCGACAATGTTTTCATTGAGCGCTTGGATACAAAGAGAGCTGGCCACTTCCCCTGCAGCATGTCCTCCCATGCCATCAGCGACGGCAAAAACATTTATACCGCTGCCAGATGGAACATAGTAAGAATCCTGATTCTTTTCACGCACCCTCCCCCGATGAGTACGTACAGAAAACTCGAGCATCCTCTTTCCTCCTAAAGCTCCCACCGCTAAGAGGTATGTGTTCAGTTTAAACCGGTTGGACCTGTTCTCCATGGGAACGGTTTACAAGACGTTTGCATGGCACACCTATCCGTAACGTTACTAACCACCCGGCTCACTGAATCTATACGTTCACGGTAAGTATAACAAAAACAACCAGGAAAAGCAATTAAGTGACAAGTGGAAAAGCATGGCTAAGGGTATATGCCCGCCCAATCAAATCTACATATTGGCACCCTTTCTTATTTTAGCAATAAAAAACCCCTCAAGATTGGTTTTATGAGGCCATAGCTTCAAAATCCCTTCCTCTGTTTCCGCATCAGCCAATTCCCGGGGAAGCAGGGGGGAAAGCAATGCCGGACGAGCTGACTGCTCTTTCGACAAAAACCACTCTATGACCTGGTCCGTTTCCTCCGGTTCCAGGGTACAGGCACTGTAAACCAGCACACCGCCAGGTTTCAATGCGCTGTACGTTTCCCTTAATAGCTCCATCTGCAGCGACTGCAGGGCAGGTATATCCTTGGGTTCTCTTCGCCACTTTAAATCGCTTTTTCTTCGAATCACCCCAAGGCCTGAACATGGAACATCTAAAAGAACCCGGTCAAACTGCCCTTTTAAATGGGATGGGATGTTTCGCCCGTCGAAACGTTCGGTTGAAATAATAGAAACGCCCTGGCGTTCTGCAGCATCATTAACCAGTTTTAAACGTTGGGCATAAAGATCAGAGGCTACTATCTTGCCCTGGTTGTTCATCAGCATACCCATGTGAACGGCTTTCCCACCCGGCGCACTGCACGCATCCAGGACGTAATCCCCCGGTTGAGGGTTCAGCAAAGGTGAAACCAACATGGAAGATTCGCCTTGAACCTGAAATAATCCTTCCTGGTAACTTTTTAACCCGGTAAGATTGCCCTTTAATGAAAGATAAAGCCCGAAGGGTGAATAACGGCAGTCCCGGGATTCTACACCTTCATGGATCAATTCTTTTTTTAATTCTTTTTTGGATATCCGCAGCGTGTTGGTTCGAACGGTCAATGGAGGCGCTTCGTTGCCTGACCTACACAAGGCTTCCGTTTCTTCAAAGCCCAAACGGGACAGCCAGCGTTGAACCATCCAGAGGGGATAGGCGTGGTAAATAGAAAGGTATTCTTCCGGTTGCTCAACCTTTGACGGCCAGGGAAGGGCATTTTTTTCCGCACTAACCTTGCGCAAAACAGCATTAGTCAGCCCGGCGACACCTTTATGCCCAAACTTGTGGGCCAGTTTGACTGATTCGTCCACCGCAGCCATTTCAGGGACACGATCCAGGAAAAGAATCTGGTACACACCCAGCCGGAGTATATTTCGAATCCATGTCGTTAGTTTATCAAGGGGTTGTTTCAAAAAAAGAGAAAGCACCCAGTCAAGGGTATTGCGACGCTGAGTGGTTCCATAAACGAGTTCCGTCAGCAACGCCCGTTCAACGCCTGAAAGAGATAAGCGGTTTAAGACCTTGTTCATGGCCAGGTTTGCATAAGTCTGCTTCTCTTCCAGGTCTTTTAATACTCTTAATGCTATTTCCCGTGCCTGTTGGTCCGTTCCCGGTAAATCGTTTGCATGTTCTTTGTTCACGTTGAATCCCCTAGTATTAAATTAGTGATGTTGATAGTCTTCGCGTTCGGACAAAATAGCGCCCGGGAGGAGGAGAAAATAACCCGCCCCATCCCCCTGGATGACTGTCAAACTCAACCCTGATGATTTCCATGTTTCTGACCTCGGTTGAAGTCGTCATGTATTTTTGGATCGCCCAGCCAAGAGGAGGGCCCAGGAACTGTGCAGCCAGAATGGCAAGCAGCACAAAGAGGATGCCAACATAGCCAGAAACCCATAGAATGTAAATAAACAAAATCGAAGCAACAAGGTTCGCTGCGAGAATACTGGTTCCGCACCGCTTGTGAATAGCCAGTTCATGCTCACCCTGCTTTAACCTCATCAACCCCACCCTGGCCGCTTCCTCGACCAGGTCTGGGGCAACCGGGCCCTGGATGATAAAACCATCTTCTTTCCCCAACCCTGAAAGGTTAAGGCAGCCAAACCGGCTTTCAATAACATTTATGGTCGCATGTTCCAGGGCGTGGTTTACCCGGAGCTGCTTGTTGAACGCGATTTTAATGAGTTGAAAAGGAATGGTAACCATATTGAATATCGAATACAGTGCAAACTGAAAGGGCAAAAAAATTAACCCCAACAGGATGAAAAAACCGATAACAAGGAATATGATCAAAACAAATAACATGGCTCATTCCCCACTGCAATAGG
>SKMY01000186.1 GCA_007120815.1 Syntrophomonadaceae bacterium
ACTTGAACCTGCGACCTCCTGATTCGTAGTCAGTTACTCTGTCCGACTGAGCTACGGGCGCATATGTGGCGGAGAGAGAGGGATTCGAACCCTCGAAGCAGGCTTTTACCCGCTTAATCGCTTAGCAGGCGACCGCCTTCGACCAACTCGGCCATCTCTCCGCGAACAAATGTCTTCCTGGCGGAGGGGGTGGGATTCGAACCAACGGCTCTTTCGAGTCACCGGTTTTCAAGACCGGCTCCTTAAACCTCTCGGACACCCCTCCAACAGTATATAAAAGTATAACATCTTAGGGTGTGATAGTCAATAAATTCACACAAAATCTCAAAAACACACGCTTTAAGATTTTCCCATAGGATGCTGTTCAAACAGCTTTTTTATAAAGGAACCTGTTAACATGAATACTTAGCTTTTGACTGCCGAGAGCGGAGCAACAAATGGCTCTAATTCTCTGTAATCGGGAAGACCATTATGGGTAGGAACGGTAATTTCTCCCTGAATTAACGGTCTGGCATAGCGAATAAATTCATCCGTGACAAAGTTCCGCCGCGCATTGATCCACTCCAGGGGCACTTTTTTCTCTACATTGGCAACATGACCAAGCTCTACACTTCCTGGATAACAGCTGTACGAAGGGTTTTCACTTCGAAGTAGCGTGATCATAATTCCTGAAGAACCTTTTGACGCAAGCCGGACAGCCTCTGTGCCGGCCATGTATGCTTCCTCGGCGTCGGCCTTGGAGGCAAAGTGCATGGCTGCTCGCTGCACGGTTCCCAGAACATTACATCGAACCTTTATCCCAATCCTGTCTTCAATCAACTCTTTGAGAACGCCCGCCAGACCACCCAGCTCGGTGTGGCCGAAAGAATCTTTCGATCTCGATGAAAAGACATAACTTCCACTTTCGTCTACTAGCCCTTCAGAAGCAACAATATAAACAAAGCCTAATTTCTGGTAGATTTCCCTCACGTCTTGTATAAAATTTTCCCGGCTAAAGGGAACTTCGGGAAGATAGATCAGGTGGGGAGCATCTTCCTTATTTCTTTTTGCCAGAGCTGTGGAAGCGGCCAACCATCCGGCATTTCGACCCATTACTTCCATAACTTTGATCCGGTTATTATTTAAAACTCCCTTCAGGTCTATTCCAGTCTCCAGAACCGTTGCGGCTAAAAATTTTGCTGCGCTCCCAAAGCCGGGACAGTGATCGGTACAGGGCAGATCGTTATCAATTGTTTTTGGTATTCCCACAACAAACATGGGGTAATTTTCCTTAAGTGCAAGCTGATGAACCTTGTTGGCCGTATCCATAGAGTCATTGCCGCCAATATAGAAAAAATACCTGATTTCATTCTTTTTAAAGATTTTTAGTAGATCTTCGTAATCTCCTTCATTCAGCTTATAGCGACATGAACCCAGCGCAGCACCAGGTGTAACCTTCAGTCTTTCAATATAGTCCTTTTTTTGGCTTGAAAGATCTATAAAGTTTTCTTCCAGCACACCTTTAATTCCATGAATTGCCCCCACAAGTGTGCCATTAAAATCGTTCTTAAGCCAGCTTTGAATGACTCCGCATAGACTATTATTAATAACAGCGGTGGGACCGCCGGACTGGGCAACCACACCATTTCCTTTTAATTGCATAATAAATGCAGCTCCTTTCTAGTGGTATGTAAATTACGTCCAGGGGCTGCTCTCATTAAGCTTTTTTTTATGGAAATGGGTGACTTTTTCTTTTGGTGGTTCTTTGGAGTCACCGGTTTTTTTCAAGTCCGGCTCTTTAACTTCTCGGACAACCCTCAAACAGCATAAAAGAGTATAACATCTATAAAAGTGATAGTCAACAACCGACCTTTTAGTTTTTGAAACTCCGCTGATTTTACCCCAGTGTCCAGGCATTTTTTTCGGTTGACCGTATTTTTCATTCTTAGTATAATAAGGGGAGTTTTCCCGGCATGAGGGTGGCTCGCATTTATTTTAAGGCACAGGAGGAACTAAAGCGCATTGAGCGGGTATAAACCTAAACCTGACAACTCTTCTGGCAAGCACCCTGATTATATTCGACGACATAACACGTTTATCATTTGGACGCATTGGATTGTTGCCTTCTCAAGCGTGATTTTAATCATTAGCGGACTGGGGCAAATTCCTTTTTATCGGCGGCACAATATCATTTCCATTCCCGGCCTTTCCTGGCCGGAACAACATTCGCTTTTTCTGCAGTTGCATTATTATTTCTCTGCCGTTCTAATTGGCATTATTCTTTTCCATGTGATCTATCATTTGTGGAAGAAAGAATACACGCTTATGCCACGGCTGGGTGATTTTGTGCGGATGCTGCCCCTTCCACGGCCCATTCGAAACAGGTATCATCCTCCGGTACACTTCAAGTACTATTCTAACCAGCGGTTAAGCTATGCATTAACGGCACTGGCCCTGTTTTTGCTTGTTGTCTCGGGCATCGTAAAAACGGCAAAAAACTTCCCTGATACAAACATTCCTTTTGAATTGATCCAGGTTTCCAATCAACTGCACAGCCTGGGCACATTTCTATTGGCGGCATCGATCTTGTTTCATTCCATTGCCCTTCATATTGCCAGGCAGCACCGACCCTTGATTCGCAGCATGATAGACGGTATGGTTTCGCGAAATTACGCTAAAAAACACTTCCCCCGATGGGTGGACAGTGTGGAATCAAACGAAAAAACCAGGGACAGAACCCCCGATGTTTAAACTGCGAAGAGCAACCGGAGCCGATACCGGTCATACATCCCCTAACCGGGGAGCTGGTGCATCTCGTCCGGCGACATTGGTGTCTGTGGCCAAAGTCACTTGGCGACCGAAGGTCCTCGGGCCCCGAGGGATGAAAAAGGGTTTTCTTACCCTCTCTACCCTGTTGGAGGAGATCCGCCTTCCCTGTAGCGGCGACTTTGTCAAGCGGCTAAAAGCGCCCGGCGAAGTGAAAGCTTAAAGCCGG
>SKMY01000160.1 GCA_007120815.1 Syntrophomonadaceae bacterium
TTTCCTGATCCAGCGCTTCGAGTTCGAGGCGCAGTAAATCCAGGCTTTTATTCAAGCTGCCTAGTTCAGCAACCAGGCGCTGCTCTTCACTCTGGAACTGGGCCAGCTGCTGGCTCCTGGAGTCAATATCCCCTTCCATGCCGGATAGTTTTTCCTGCTGTTCCCTGATGCGCTGTTCCAACGGAGAGGCATAACCGGGCCAAACCAACCCCAGGCCGAGAATGCCAATGAACAGGCCCATCATAAACACCTTGATTTTAGATGTGACCAAACCGCTTCCCCCCTTCTGTGCCCTATACTTTCAAGAACCGTCGCACGGATATGCCGCTTCCCAAAACACCCAGAATTATGCCCAGGGGAATCAGCACCTTGACCATTTCGTCCATGATCAGCTCAGGAGAAATCATAGAAATAAAGAAAATATTTTCCTGCATCCAAAACACGGCCGACTGGTAACTTTGCTGAATAATAAGAATGGGAATCAGGGCGCCCACCAGCCCCAGGATCAGGCCTTCAAATATGAAGGGCCAGCGTATAAACCACTCTGTCGCTCCCACGTATTTCATGATCATGATTTCCTTGCGCCGTATATAGACCGTCAACCGGATGGTATGGGAAATCAAGAAGACGGCCGTAACAGCGAGCCCACCCATAAAAACCAATCCAACCCAGCGGACAACGCCGGTAAACTGGAACAAAGGTTCCACCACACCGCTGCCGTAATCCACGTATTCCACCCCGGGATAGTTTTCTATTTCCCGGGCCACCTGGGGAATGTCCTCGGGAATGCGGGTGCGCAGTTCATACGAGTTCCGTAATGGATTGCTTTCCTCGTTCATGTAGTATTCAACCAGGTGGGCGCGATCGCCAAGCCGCTCTATCAGCCTTTCCATGGCTTCACCCTTGGTCACATAGCGCACTTCCTGCATTTCCGGGTGAGCAATCAGTTTTCGCTGCAGCTCCCTCTGCACGTATTCCGAGGCACTGTCATCTACGTAGAGAATAATCTGTACTTCTTCCTTGATATGCTGGGTTATTTCAAGCACATTGCGATTTAATACCATAAAGCTTCCCAGGATAAGGAGTGTAATGGCCACAACGGCAATGGAGGCCAGGCTCATCCAGCCATTACGTAAAATACTTTTCAGCGCCTCTCCCAAGAAATAAAAGAGGCTCCTAATATGCATTGCAGTAAACCCCTCTTTCCTGATCGCTTACCAGGTAGCCGTTTTCCAGGATAACAACACGTTTTTGCAAGCGATCCACCTGTTCTTTAGCATGAGTTGCAACGATGACAGTGGTTCCTCGCACGTTGATCTCGTTAAACAAATCCATCATGTCGGAGGCTGTCTGAGGGTCCAGGTTCCCCGTCGGCTCGTCCGCCATAAGGACGGAAGGGCGGTTAACCAGAGCGCGAGCCACCGATACCCGCTGCTGCTCTCCTCCGGAAAGCTCATTTGGTTTCTTAAAGGCTTTGTCTTTTAAGCCGACCATTTCCAGGACAACGGGTACCCGCTTGCGGATCTCTTTGGATGGCGTACCGATAACCTGGAGGGCAAAAGCCACATTATCAAAGACAGTCCTGTCGCTTAGCAGGCGAAAGTCCTGGAATACCATGCCGATGTTTCTTCGTAAAAAGGGAACCTGTCGATTTTTAAGTCTGGTAATGTCTCGCCCAAAAATTTTAATGCTCCCGCGGGTTGGTAGAATTTCACGCATGAAGAGTTTCATCAGGGTGGATTTTCCAGCCCCGCTGGCCCCGACAATAAATACAAATTCACCCCGGTCGATGACCAAATTTATGTCTTTTAATGCTGTGCCTTCACTATCATTGCCGTACTGCTTGTCCAGGTGATAGATTTCAATCAAGGGCGTTCTCCCTCTTAATTAGTAATTTTCAGTCTATTAATTATAAAGCAACACGGAATTGACAGAATGCGACCGTTAAACCCTTTTGTACTAAAAAGAACGATGAATATAGGCAAAAAATCCCGTTTTTAAAGTGGGTGTTGACTTTTTATTCGACATTGTTTTAGAAATTCCTTTTTCTTTTTAGGCCAAATTATGGATATTTGATCATTTTTTGGGTAATTCATAAAAAAACCCCCGGTTTTGAAGAACCGGGGGTCAGCAAGGATCACTATTTTAAAGGTTGGTCTTGGTTCATTGACGTCGTGATGTTTACCGATCGCTTTTTAACCAGGGCATCATGGCGCGGAGCTCCTGGCCCACCTTTTCAATCAAGTGTTCTGATTCCTTCCGCCTTAAAGCTGTAAAGCGGGGGCGATTCATCCGAAATTCGGTGATGCACTCGTTGGCAAAAACCCCTTCCTGGACTTCTTTCAGTATCTTTTTCATTTCCTCTCGTACGTTTTCATCAATGATTCTCGGGCCGCGGGTTAGATCGCCGTACTCTGCCACATCACTGACTGAATAGCGCATTCGGGACAATCCTCCTTCATAAATCAGGTCAATAATGAGTTTTAATTCATGCAGGCATTCAAAGTAGGCGATTTCCGGTTGGTAACCGGCTTCTACAAGGGTATCAAAGGAGGCTTTAATCAACGCCGCTGTGCCGCCACACAAAACGGCTTGCTCACCGAAAAGGTCCGTCTCCGTCTCTTCCCGGAAGGTGGTCTCGAGAACCCCTGCCCGGGTAGAACCCAACCCCTGGGCATAAGCCAGGGCTCGCTGCAGGCAGCGTCCGGTAAAATCCTGGTGGATGGCAACCAGGGCCGGGACACCGTTTCCTTGCTCGAACATGCGTCTTAACAGGTGGCCGGGGCTCTTAGGGGCGACCATGAAGACATCCACGTTGGTCGGTGGCACCACCTGGTTGAACAAGATGTTAAACCCGTGAGCCACTGCCAGCGCCTTGCCTTCATCCAGGTTAGGGCGCACTTCATTTTCAAATACCGCCGGCTGGTCATTGTCTCCGATAAGCATCATAATAACCTGGGATGCCTTCACCGCCTCGGACACAGTTTTCACGTCTAAACCATCTTGCCGGGCCTGCTCCCAGCGTTGGCTTCCCTGGCGCAGACCTACCACCACATCCAGACCGCTTTCTTTTAAGTTTTGTGCGTGAGCATGTCCCTGGCTTCCATAGCCTAAAACCGCAATTTTTTCACCTTTAAGTTGAGATAGATCCGCATCCTTGTCGTAATAAATAACTGCCATTCATCCGCCCGTCCTTGAAGTCGGCGGGCTTACACCTCCTGTTAAGTAGTATTGTGTTGCTACAATTCTAACCGCCTGCCTTAGACATTAAATGATCTTTTTCCGGTCAATCGTCTGGGCCAAAAAATCCGCTGATTCCTTAAATTCATTTTATCCTTATTTGCAGCATGAGGACTTTTTTTGCAACGCAAGGTATCCGGCGCGGACAAGCTCCTCGGGCGTTAACCCATACTTTTCCAGCAGCGCATCGGGAGAACCGGATTCTCCAAAGGTATCCTTAACGCCTACCCGGATGACCGGGACTGGATAGTCTTGCGAAAGCACTTCAGCGACAGCACCACCCAAGCCACCGATGATGCTGTGTTCTTCGCCGGTGACCACGGCCCCGGTTTCCCGGGCTACCTGGATGAGCAGCTTTTCGTCCAACGGCTTTAATGTATGCATGTTGACAACGGCGGCGTGAATTCCCTGGGTTTCCAGCTGACTTGCTGCATCCAAGGCCATGCTTGTCATAATACCCGTGGTTATATAAGCCAGGTCCTTACCTTCCCGTAATACCTGACCCCGACCCAGTTCAAAAGAGGACTCGGCTTGAATGATTTGCGGCACTTTGGGGCGCCCCAGGCGAAGATAAACGGGCCCCTGGTGCCTGGCTATCGCTTGAACCGCCTGTCGCGTCTGGGTCCCATCAGCGGGCACAACAACGGTCATGTTGGGTAACACTCGCATAAGGGCGATATCTTCCAGGGCCTGGTGGGAGGCGCCGTCTTCACCCACCGTCAAGCCCGTGTGGGTCGCAGCAATTTTTACATTCAGCCGGGTATAGGCAATAGAATTACGGATCTGGTCATATACCCTGCCGGTGGCAAACACGCCGAAGGTGCTGGCAAAGGGAATATACCCTGAAGCGGCCAGTCCGGCAGCCGTACCCATCATGTCTGCTTCGGATACACCTACGTTAAAAAAACGACTGGGAAAAGCTTCGGCAAACAGGATCGTTTTAGTGGACTTGGAAAGGTCGGCATCCAGCACGACGACCCGATCCAGGCTTTTGCCCAATTCCACCAGGGCATTTCCATAGGCATCCCGGGTTGCGATTTTCTCTGTCATCACTGTTTCCTCCCCTCTAACGTGTCAGCTCGGCCAACCCGCGTTCCAGTTCCTCTTTATCGGGGGCTTTACCGTGCCAATCCACCTGGTTTTCCATAAATGATACCCCTTTTCCTTTGACAGTATGGGCCACAATCATACTGGGCAAATCCGGATAGGACTGGGCACGGCTGACAGCTTCCTGAAGGGAGGCGAAGTCATGGCCGTTGGCCTCCTGGACATGCCAGCCAAAGGCCTTCCATTTATCCACCATGGGCGCGTGGCATTTAACATCCCGGCACCATCCGTCGATTTGCAGCCCGTTATAGTCTAAAAAAGCCGTCAGGTGCCCCAGGCCATAGTGGGCTGCTGTCATGGCGGCTTCCCAAATCTGCCCTTCCTGCACTTCGCCGTCGCCCAGGACAACATATGTTTTTCGCGGGGATCGATCCAGGCGGGCAGCAAGGGTCATGCCAACGGCAGCGGAAAGGCCCTGCCCCAGGGACCCGGTAGACATCTCCACCCCGGGTGTTTTTCGCATGTCGGGATGACCCTGCAGGGGGGAGTCAATTTGACGAAGTTTATCCAGGTAATCTGCAGGGAAAAACCCTTTATCCGCTAATACAGCATAAAGGGCCGGACATGCATGTCCCTTGCTTAGAATCAGGCGGTCTCTTTCTTTATCTTGATAATATGCCGGATCTACACGCATAACACGGTAATAAAGAAGAACCAGAATGTCAATAACGGAGAGCGAGCCTCCGGGATGGCCAGAGCCGGCCCGGTGGATCATGGTTAAAATGTCCCTGCGCAGTTTTTGCGCCTTTTGTTTTAGTTCTTCAACTTCGATAGTTGGTATGGGCAATGATCATTCCTCCTTTTTGTGGGAATTGTTCCGCTTCCAACGTGGCTCCGGTTGCTCTTCATGAACAGGCTGATGTCGCCGCGGAAGAGGGTTAAATACGCCTGAATCCCTCGCCCATGACCTCACCCACCTTGGTGACGACGACAAAAGCGGTGGGGTCTGTGTCGCGAACAATGCTTTTCAAGCGCGTTACCTGGTGCTGGGGAATCACGCACAAAATGATGCCCCGTTGTTCCCCGGTGTAGGCTCCTGAACCCTCCAAAAACGTAGCACCCCGGTCCAGCTCATTAATAATTCTATCTGAAATGGCTTCCTTCTGATTGCTAATAATCAACGCTGCCCGAGAAAAACCAGGCCCTTCCTGGATCAGATCAATGACTTTGCTGGTGATAAAAATAGATATCAGGGCAAATAATGCCACATCAGGGCTAAAAATAAAGCCGGCCGCCACTATAATCGCCAGGTCAGCGCTGATCAGGCTCTGCCCACTGCTCAGCCCAAAAAAATGATTGATAAGCTGCGCACCCAGGGCTGTACCGCCCGTCGATCCGTGGGAGCGGAAAACCAGGCCCAGGCCTATCCCAACACCGATGCCCCCGTAGATAGAAGCCAATAAAAGGTCCCTTGTTAACAACGGAAGAAATGCCGTTAACTCCAACATTAAAGGAAGCAGCAGGGTGCCGGCCAGGCTGTGGGCCACGAATTTCCATCCCAGGAAATACCACGAAAGGACAAAGAGAGGAATATTCACAAGCAGCACTGTCAGGCCCACGGGAATTCGGTAAAGGTGAAACAGGATAATCCCCAGGCCGCTGGCCCCTCCCGCAGCAATTTTATTGGGAATCAGGAACATGTTAAAGGCTACGGCAAGGATCGTCACGCCAATTACAATTCCGAGCAGTTCCTTTAAATACGTTTTCCAGCCCCTCATGACAGCGCTCCCGTTCGTGATGGTTATTTACCGGATATTTTTGCGTTTTGACGCAAAAACGCTTCCAGGAAAGGGTTAATCTCTCCATCCATAACAGCCTGAATGTTTCCCGCTTCTATTCCTGTACGGTGATCTTTCACCAGGGAATAAGGATGAAATACGTAAGAACGAATCTGGCTTCCCCAGGCAATTTCCTTCTGTTCTCCCCGCAAAGCGTTGATAGCTTGTCGCTGTTCCTGCTGGGCCCGGTCAGCCAGGTTTGCTAACAGGACTTTCATGGCCCTTTCTTTATTACTATGCTGGGAGCGTTCATTCTGGCATTGAACGACCACGCCCGTAGGCAGGTGAGTAATCCTGACGGCGGAATCCGTCGTGTTGACATGCTGCCCACCAGCACCCCGGGAGCGAAAGGTATCGATTCTCAAGTCATCGGGATTGATTTGAACGTCTACACCTTCTTCTACTTCAGGGAGCACGTCAGTTGAAGCAAAGGACGTGTGTCTTCGACCACCGGCATCAAAAGGAGATATGCGAACCAGGCGGTGAACGCCTCGTTCGGCCTGGAGGTAGCCGTATGCTTTAGGACCCTGGACCAAAAAAGTAACGCTTTTTATGCCCGCTTCATCTCCCGGTAGAAGATCCAGGATCTCGACAGAATAACCTTTTTTTTCGGCCCACTTGGAATACATGCGAAGCAGCATTTCTGTCCAGTCCTGTGCTTCCAGGCCTCCGGCTCCCGGGTGTAAAGCCACAATGGCATTACGCTGATCAAACTGGCCCTGGAATAACATGGACACTTCCTCTTTATCCAGAGAGGAGGCTACAGCGTTTTTCAATGAGTCGGCTTCTTCAAGCAGCTCCCGGGCTTCATCTTCATCGCCGGTTTCCTCGCACATCTGCAGGAGAATTTCCCAGTCATCCATCTGCCTGGCCACCTGTTCGTATTCCTTAACCCGTTCCTGCAGCCGGCCTAGTCGCTGCATTTTTTTCTGGGCGTCTTCAGAATGATCCCAGAAACCGGGTTTGCTGGCTTCTTCCTCAAGGGCCTGAGTCTCTTTTCTTATTTCATCCGGGTCAAAGGGACTGCCTCCATTCTTCCAGTCGTTTTTTTTGTTTTGTCCACTCTTCTTTCAAGTCAGCCAACATACCGCTCACCTCCTGTGTTTCTTTCGGCGAAAAGGAAAAAAGGAAACAGGGCTTTTGGGCCTATTCTCCCGCTCCGCAACATTTTTTATACTTTTTGCCGCTTCCGCAGGGACAGGGCGCATTACGACCAACCTTATTAACCGTTACCGGCTGCTGCCGGGCGCTTCCCGATGCTGCTGCCGGTGAAGACCCCCTGCTTTCGGCCATGGCCCCACCCACCTGGGCATGGGATTCCTGCCTGGAGGCAACCACCTGCTGTCGCTGGGGCGCCTCGGTCACTTTTAAGTGAAATAACAGCCGGATGACGTCTTCCCGGAGAGACCGAATCATCTCGTGAAACATGTCATGAGACTCTTTTTTGTATTCCACCAGGGGATTTTGCTGGCCGTAACTGCGCAGACCAACACCCTGCCGGAGGTCGTGCATGGCATCAATGTGGTCCATCCACTTGCGGTCTACATTGCGCAGTAGAACCACCCGCTCCAGCTCTCGCATAATTTCTAATCCCAACTGTTCCTCGCGTTTATCATAGAGATCGGTGGCTGTCTCCAGCAGCAGTTCCCTGATTTCCTCGTGAGACAGTTCATCTAATGCGCCTGGCTTTACGCGTCCCGGGGGGAAGAAGATTCGTTCCAGAAAACCGATGAGTCCTTCCAGATCCCAGTAATCTTCATCCAGGCTCCTGTCGGCGTACTGGGACATGGTCTCATCGATGAGGTCTTCAATCATGTTTAAAATATTGTCTCTCAGGTTTTCTCCCTGGAGGACCTGGCGGCGCTGCTTATAAATAACTTCTCGCTGCTGGTTTAAAACGTCATCGTATTCTAAAATATGCTTTCGAATTTCAAAGTTCCGGCTCTCCACTTTTTTCTGGGCATTTTCAATGGTCCGGCTGATCATGCTGTGTTCTACAGGTACATTCTCTTCCATGCCCAGCCTTTCCATGATGGATTTAGCACTATCCGAACCGAACAGGCGCATGAGATCGTCTTCCATGGAAACAAAAAATTGTGAAGAACCCGGATCCCCCTGGCGTCCTGAACGTCCTCGAAGCTGGTTGTCGATACGCCGGGATTCATGGCGCTCCGTTCCAATAATATGCAGGCCGCCCAGTTCAACCACCCGGTCGCGGCGCTCTTTCCACCGGTTCCTTATTTCTTCCATGCGCTCCTGTTTTTCTTTCTCAGAGTAGTCCGGGTTGCTGTGCACCGCTTCAATTTCCGGTTCGGGATTGCCTCCCAGCACAATATCCGTTCCCCGGCCCGCCATGTTGGTGGCAATGGTCACTGCGCCTTCCTGGCCTGCCTGGGCGACAATCTCCGCCTCTTTTTCGTGATGCTTGGCATTCAAGACATGGTGGCGAACGCCTCGCTTGGACAACAGGCGGCTGAGCAGTTCAGACCGTTCAATGGAAATGGTTCCGACCAGCACCGGCTGCCCCGTCTCATGGCGCTGAACAATCTCATCGATGACGGCACTTAACTTGGCCCGCTCCGTTTGATAAACCACGTCGGGCAGGTCGTCCCGGATCATCTCCTGGTTGGTGGGGATTACCACCACATCCATGGAGTATATCTTTTGGAACTCTTCCTCTTCCGTCAGGGCCGTTCCCGTCATGCCGGACAGTTTTTCGTACATGCGGAAGTAGTTTTGAAAGGTGATGGAGGCAATGGTTTGGGTCCGGCCTTTTACCGTCACGCCTTCCTTGGCTTCGATGGCCTGGTGCAGCCCTTCGCTGTAGCGTCGGCCGTACATGAGCCGGCCGGTAAATTCGTCGACAATGATCACTTCGCCATCTTTTACCACGTAGTCTACATCTTTCTTAAAAAAGGAGAAGGCTTTTAAAAGGGTCCGAATAATCGATTCATGTTCGGCTCCTTGCTGCCGGATTTCCTGGGCTTCTTCAGAAAATAATTCATCTTGCCCTTCTTCATCACGGTCTTCATCAATATCCCGGTCATAGCTGTGAAACTTCTTTAAAACCGGCTCTTCTTCTACCAGGATGTCATATCCCATGGAATGAATATCCACAACCCCGCTGGATTCGTCGATGGTAAAGTAGAGCTGTTCTTTGATGACTTGCTTCTGGCTGTCAGACAGGGCATGTTTTTCCCTTTCCAGGGCTTTGCTCAACCCCGGCTCTTTTAAGAGTTCCTGCAACCGGCTATTCTTGGGAGCGCCCAACCGGACCAGGTAGAGCAGTTCCCCCGCCTTTTCCAGGTTGCCTGCTTTTTTGGCTTCCTCCGCTTTCGACAACAGGTCCTTCACCAGGCGTTCCTGCTTCTTCATAATAAACTCCACCGGCTTCAGCCAGCGTTCAAAAATTCCCGTCTCCTGTTCCGGGGTTCCGCTGATGATCAGCGGTGTCCGGGCTTCATCCACCAGGATACTGTCGACCTCGTCCACGATGGCGAAATGAAGCGGCCGTTGAACCAGGTTTTCCTTGTAAAGGACCATGTTGTCCCGCAGGTAATCAAATCCGAATTCATTGTTTGTCCCATAGGTGATATCGGAATGGTAAGCCTGCCGACGTTCCTCGGGTTTTAACCCCTGAACAATCAGGCCCACACTGAGCCCCAACATCTCGTAGACCGGCCCCATCCAGTTTCGATCCCGCCGGGCCAGGTAATCGTTAACCGTTATGATATGGACCCCTTTGCCGGTCAGAGCGTTCAGGTAAGCGGGCATGGTGGCCACCAGGGTTTTCCCTTCACCTGTTTTCATTTCGGCAATCCGACCCTGGTGTAACACGATACCCCCGAGCACCTGTACATCGAAAGGACGCATGCCCAGTGATCGAAAAGCGGCCTCGCGAACCAGGGCAAAGGCTTCGGGAATGAGGTCCATGAGGTCCTCCCCGTCCGCCAGCTGCTCTTTCAATCTAGCCGTATATTTAGCAAACTCTTCATCTTTTAGCTGCTTCATTCGTTCTTCGTACGAATTCACTTCTTCCACGTAACGCCAGAGTTTTTTTATTTCCCTGGAGCGTGTATACCCTAAAAACCTGGACAAAAGTCCCATGCGAAAGCCCCCTCATAGTTCTGTTAACCCTTAGGGCAGCGGTCATAAGAAAAACAAGCATCTATTTAAATAATTAATATCCGGTGAGTATTCCAGTATTTCGCTGCCCGCTTTGGGGTTATTCTACTAAAAAGAGCGACAAAATTCAACTGCTGTTGTGTCCGAGACAATAGAAAGACTATCTGTTTCTTCTTTAGAAAATCACGGAATAGCGCCTTAAGCTTTCTAGGTGTAAGGCCTTTTTGGGTAACCGATTCGAGTAACGGGCTTTTTAAAAAGGCGAAGATTGGAGTTGAATCATAAAGACAAATAAGTTAGTATAATAAAAAAAGAACATTAAGGGGAAAGGTGACCACCTATGGGCAAAATTAAATTAACCCTAAAAATATTACTTTCCGTGGCTTTTGCTGCAGCTCTTTTTGTTACCGTTATCACGTTTTCACTTTCGGAAATTGTTATTTCCGAAGAGCTTACCATCATTACCCGGGCCACGGAATACCCGCCCGAAACGGCTGTTTTTCTTTCTAACCTGGAGCCCAATATCATCCGCAATGTTTTCTGGCTGTCTCTGGCTGCTCTGGGTTTTTGCCTGATCTTTTTATACCACCTTTATGGGAATTTTCAAATATTTTTTGCACCATCTATTCTGGCCCTCCTCACATTCATCTTGTTTCAAATTACCCTCAGCGTTATTCCTGGTTATCTGGTTCATGCCATGGAAAGTCCCCTGGGACCCTTGCTTCGCCAGGGGTTAAACAAGGCACAAACGGCTAATTTTATGATCCTGGGACTGGGGATTGTGCTTCTTTTCGTCTCCCTGCGTTTAAAACCAACGCCCAGGGCATAGCACCCAGGCCCTGTCTTCTGCCAGCATGCCAGCGGAGCTGATATCAAAAGCGAAAATAGCCATTTACACAAAAAA
>SKMY01000013.1 GCA_007120815.1 Syntrophomonadaceae bacterium
GCGGGGCGGGTGATGAACTGCGGGAGCTCCACTTCCTGGTTGAGCGCCTTGATCTGCCGGATGGTTTGCAGGGCCTTTTCAACATCCTGCCTGGAATAGAAAAGTCCCACTTTGAAAAGAGCGTTCCACCCCAGGGAGGGTTTTTCCGGATCGCTTAAAAAAAGGCCCCTTTCCAAACAGCGTTCAGCTTCCTCCAGGTCCCCTTTTTCCCGAAGCAGTTCCCCCATCAGCACCCAAAGCAGCCCTGCCCGGGTGATCCTGGAAAGCCCTTCAATTTTGGTTTTTTGCAGCAACTCATGAGTGTGTTCCCCGGCCTCTTTCAACCGTCCCATCATGTAAAGGGCGGTGGCTGTTTTAAAGCCGGCTGTGAGAGTCAACAGCGTGTTGTTTAGCTTTTGGCTGTTCCAGAAGGCTTCCTGGTAATAGGGATAAGCGCCTTTCGGGTTGCCGGAAAACAACCGGGCATCGCCAGAATAAATCGCCACGTTCATACGCCAGAAATAGTTGTCGGCAGGCAGCAGCTGCAGGGCTTTTTCCGCGTTTTCCAGGGCCTGGGGGAAGTCATTGGAGTAAATGTTGTCATATGATTTAACTGCAGCCAGCAGCCCTTGATATTCCTCGTGCTCCTTTTTGTTTTCGTAGCCCAGTTCTTCGGCCAGTTCAATGTAAGGCCTGGCTTCCTCTTTTCCTTTGTAAATCAGGTTATAGAGGGCTTTGTGAACGGCCAGGCGGGGGTATTTCCTGGTCAAATCCTGCGGATATCCCTCCAGGCATTGGTTTAGCAATTTCGGCCCATCTTTTGAAATAATATCTTTATAATGGTCGTGGAGGATTCGTCCCGCCTCGTCCAGGTTATTGCTCGTAAAAGCATGGCGGACGGCTTCAACCGGATCGCCGGCCTCCAGGAACCACTTTACGGCTCTTTCATGGAGTTCAGTTACTTTTTCGGGCGTGCGCCGCTTCAGGTGATACACAAGCAGGTCGGAAAACAGCTGGTGGTACCGGTACCAATGACCCCGGTCATCTAAAGGGATCACAAACAGGTTATCGCGGTCCAGCTCCGCCAGGACATCGGCGCTGTCCGTTCGCCCGGTGACCGCATTGCAGAGGGAGGCGTTAAAGCGGTTTAAAATGGAGGTTTGCAGGAGAAAGTCCTGGGTGGGTTCCGGCTGCAGCCCAAAGACCTCATCGCTGAGGAAGTGCAGCACGTGCCGGTGGCTGCCGGCAAATTGATTGATAAATTCACTGACATTTCCGCTTGATGAAAGGGAAAATGCCGCCAGCTGTAAACCCGTAATCCAGCCTTCCGTTTTATGGTACAGGGTACTCAGCTGTGATTCGCTTAACTCGAATCCCTTGTACCTTTCAAAAAGCTGTCCCGCCTCCTCTTCGGAGAATTTTAACTCTTTCAGGCGGACCTCACCCATTTTGCCCCTGGCCCGCCACCTGGAAAGGGGCCAGGGCGGGTCGGAGCGGGTAGTCACCGCCAGGTGAAGGGTGGGCGGTAAATTTTCGATAAAAAAGATCATGTCCTGATGGATCTGCGGGTTGTTAATCAAGTGATAGTCATCAATGATCAGGAAAAGGGGCGTTTCCAGGGCAAACAGGTCATTCAACAGGGTTGTCAGAAGGGCTTCGGTTCCCGTGGGTGATTCCATGGATTGGGCTGACGAGCGCGCCATTTCCAGGATGCCTTTTCCCACCCCGTTTTTTAGCGTCTGCAGGGCGGAAACCAGGTACAGCCAAAAACGCTCCGGCTCGTTGTCCCCCTCGTCAAGGGAGTACCAGGCAGTCCGGTCCTCCCGGCCGGCCAGCCATGTCCTGACCAGGGTGGTTTTACCAAAGCCCGCCGGGGCAGAAACCAGGGTGAGCTGGCGTGTAAAACCTTGAGCCACGTTTAAATCTTCCTCCATCCGATCCAGCATAGAGGGCCGTGAAAGAATGTTGACGCCCAGGGGCGGGATGTTTGTTTTTATTTTCAAGATATTAGGAACCATTATTTCCTCCTCTGGTTTGTTATCTATTCTGCAAAATCCATCGATTTTCCTTCCATAGCAGGAAGTTTAATTGGCAGAACCAGGTCGGCGAGCCTGGCCTTAAGTTTGGCGCTTCTACAGCTTACCTGCTCGACTGGATTAGGGTGCAGGCCCGGTTTTCCATACACCCGGTTTTTACGTCTAATAGTTAGGGTTTAACAACCAACCGCCCAACCTGTCTTTTGGCAGGTCTCAAAGGCGTGCTTATCATTTATGATGGTTACAGAACAAATGAAGAAAGGAGGGAATAGACATGAGTGTGTGCCTGAAGTGCAGCGACCGTCCCAATGTAAAACAGGCCAACAACAGGGTGCAGGTCATTTGCCCGGACTGCACGTTTTATCAAAAAGCGCTGAATATATTTCTGGCTTCTCAGCAAAAACCTAACTTTCGTCAGGTTTCAAAATATGGGGTTTAATATATGATATCGATAAACACCTGAATAGGTTGAGAACATTTTTTTAAGTCACAAAAAGGAAACCTGAAACAGGGGGAAGAAAAAATGCTCAAAAACAAAACAGCTCCAACGATCTCGGGAGACTATGTTTGGAAGTTGCGGGTTCGTTCCGCCACCCATCTTGAAGACTGGATACAGGACTACTTCGATGGATTGACAATTACCTACCAGAAAGACGGCAGCTGCATCTTGTCCGGCCAGCTGCCGGATATGCCGGCCGTCTACGGCTTAATTCTACACCTCAGGGATACAGGCATCTCCCTGGTGTCTCTCCAGGTGGAAAGAATAATAGAACAGGCAGCAGGAAGATGACAGGCCTCGGCCGGCCTGTTCCTTTTATTAATAATAACCCCGGGCATACACAATGGGTTAAATCTCAGCAAATAAACAGCTGTTTGTGATTTAATTATTTACTAAATCATGCTATAGTCTTAATATATTTTTCAATTGGAGGGTTCGCCGTTGAGCAGTGAATATTATGTCGGTTGGGGCACACTGGCGTTAATCAACGCAGGACTGGCCCAGGGGAAAAACAGGTCGGGGTTAAACTGGTTTCTTCTGTCTCTGTTTTTAGGGCCCATCGCTACGTTGATACTGGTGATTATGGATAAGCTATATTGAACGGAAGATCATTCCCAATGAAAGGATCGTCGGCTTCCACCTGGTTTATCCAAGAAAAAGAAATACACATTGAGAGGAAGGGATTGTCTTGACAACAAGGGGTTTTAATAAGAAGGTTTTTCAGCTCGTTGGTTTAACATTAATGATGGTTTTTCTGCTTAATGCAGCGCTTCCGGCTGCTGCCGGGGCAGAAAACAGCGATCCCCTGGAGGGTTTTAGTGATTATGTTCAAGGGGTTATGGAAGATTGGGAGGTCCCGGGGGCATCGGTCGTGATTGTTCACCAGGGTGAAGTGGTTTTCATGGACGGTTTTGGGATGCGGGACCTGGAAAAAGAACTTCCCGTCACAGAAGACACCCTGTTTGGTATCGGTTCTTCCACCAAGGCCTTTACGGCTGTGCTGCTGCTCAGCCAGGTTGAAGAAGGCAAACTGGCGCTGGACAAACCGGTCCAGGATTACTGGCCCGGCTTTACCCTGGAAGACCGGTTAGCCGCCAGCATGGTTACGGCCAGGGACCTGCTCTCCCACCGGGCCGGCTTGCCCCGCTATGATGCCACCTTTATGTTTCACCCCATGCTGAACCAGCAGCATGTGAAGCAAAACCTGCGCCACATGGCGCCCGTGAAGGATCTGCGCAGCGACTTTCTCTATTCCAATTACGGTTACCTCTTGGCGGGGGACCTTTTTGAAGAGGTGTCCGGCATGTCCTGGGAGGAAGGGATCCAGCGGATCATCTTTGACCCCCTGGGGATGACCGGGAGCAATTTGACCCTGCAGCAGTTGAAAACTGCCCCGGACTTTGCCCGGGGTTACTACCCGGGTGAAGAGCAGTTTGTTGAAGTGCCTTACCTGGATGCAGGCGCCATGGCTCCTGCCGGTTCCATCAATGCCGGGGCTGCTGACATGGCCCAGTGGCTTAAATTCAACCTGGATGTAATAGAAGAGGGCGCCAGTAAGCCCATCAGCTCCCTGGGCCTGCAGGCCATGCAAACACCGGTGATTCCCACGGCCCCCCGCGTGGGTCCCCACGTAACCCACCAGGGGTACGGCCTGGGTTGGCTGGTAGAGTCTTACCGGGGCGTTTACCGTGTGCATCACGGCGGTGTGGTCCCGGGGTATTCGGCCATGGTTTCCTTCCTGCCCGAGGAAGGCATTGGGGTTGCTGTGCTCTGCAACCACAGCGGTGCTGCCATGCCCCAGATCGTGACCAACGAGGCCATGGACCGGCTCTTGGGCCTGGAGTCAGTTGGCTGGAACGAACAGATGCTGGCCATGGTCGAAGCCCAGGCAGAGTACATATCAGAGTTTGCTGTCCTGGACAAAGATCACCGGAAAACCGGCACCCGCCCTGCCCATCACCTGGAAGCATATACCGGATCCTTTGGACATCCCCTCTACGGCACCTTCCACGTCACGCTGGAAGATCAGTCCTTACAGGCTACTTATTTCGAGACATCCATCCCCCTGGAACACTGGCATTTTGACGTTTTCATCGGCAAGCCCGATTATTTTATGCCCATGCAGTTTGCCTTCCGCTTCTTGACGGATATCCACGGCAACCTTTATGCCCTGGAGGTGGACTTAGATCCCTTTTCCACCGCCAATCCTGTGATCTTTGAGCGGCTTCCCGATACGGAGAAACCGGACCCGGAAGTCCTGGCCCGCCTGGCGGGGGAATACCAGGTCATGGGTATACCGGTCACCATTCATTTAATTGACGAAGATCAACTGATCATGTCCGTGCCGGATCAGCCCGACTGGGTTCTGGAACACTTTGCCGGACTGCGTTTTAAAGTGAAGGGCTTGCCCGGATACGAAGTGGAATTTAAACTGGATGCCCAGGCGGAAGAAGGGGATACCATCACCCTGGTGCAGCCCCACGGCACCTTCTCCGGTAAACGTGTGGAATAATAATTAAAGCAACGTGTATCTAACATAGAGAGGATGTTAAGCGTTCACAGGACACCGTGTAGAGATAACTGACCTGAAGGAAGAAATGTTTGACGAGGCCGTGAATGTCCTTCTCTCGGCCTTCCAAAGCGAGGCGTTCACTGCGGCCTGGCTGGATCTCTCCCGTGAGAGGTTGCGGAGAATCTATGCCCGTGCAGTCAGGCTGAAGTTTACGCTTTACCTGGAGGCGGGGCACCCCCTCCAGGTGGTGGTGGAAAAGGGGCGGGTTATCGGGCTTCTAGTGATGAAGTCCCCCCATGTAACCATTTCCAAAGCAAGGCTATTCCGGTCTCTGCTGCCCCTTTTACCTCGCCTGGTGGGCCTGGTTCCCTCGTTTATGCGGTCTATCCCCTTAGGAGGAGCGACAAAACCTCCTCAGGGTTTACCAGAAAACCATTACACCCTGGAAGCCATGGCCGTCCACCCCTTGCATCAAGGGAAGGGCATAGGACGTTTGCTGCTGGAGAAGGCGAAAGAACACGGTTTCGCTGACAAAACAACATCCGGCATCTATCTCTTTACCGGGGATGAAAAAAACGTCTTGTTTTACCGGCGGTATGGCTATCAACTCATAGAAAAAAGGCAAACAGGCATCTTTACGTCTTACCACATGCTCCGACTTTAGGGAAAACCGCAAACGATTAAATGGGGGGTAATGAAGTGAAGCGATCTGAAGTTGCCGTTGACAAGTATCTCAGTGGGTACAATTGTGCACAGGCCGTACTTTATGCATTTAGCGATGACTTGAATATGGATAAAGAGGCCGCATTGAAAATATCCTGCGGCTTTGGGGGAGGAATGGGCCTCAAAGAAGAGGTGTGTGGGGCCGTTTCAGGTGGGGTGATGGCTTTAGGCCTGATTTACGGAAGGGGAGAAAACCAGGATCGCTCACTCACCCAGGAAACATACCGTAAGACAAGAGAGTTTATGGATGTTTTCGCTGAAAAACACGGATCTTTTATCTGTCGGAAGCTGCTTGGCGATATTGATCTGAGAACGCCGGAAGGTCAGAAGGCGTTCAAAGAGAAAGATTTGAGGAATACCGTATGTAAGCCATGTGTTGCCGATGCCGTTGAAATCGTTGAAAGAATGATTGATAAAAAAACAGACTAATCATAATGTCGCATCATTAAGGATGATGTCAATCCACGGGGTAGGGTTCATGCGGCGGGATAAACCGCATAAATGCGGGGATGGAAGGTGGCCGGGGAGGGAGGTGGTGACAGGGGGACGGTTATCTTGTCACCTCTTTCCTCCTGTCACCTCACCCCTTACCCCTCACCCGCTCTGTCTTATCCCACGAAAATATGATTGCCGATGCGACCGTAATAGGGCCTTGAGCGTATCCACCGGTTCGATGACTTGGCCGGATTATAAAAGGAGAGGGCTCCATTGGACGGGTCGTGTCCATTGAGGGCCTGCCGGACGGCTCTCATCGACGCATCATCGGGGGACAGGTTAATCTGGCCGTTGCTGACAGGGCAGTATTGGAAACCGAAGTTGTTCTGGTAAATCACTCCTGGAATCGTATCCGGGTAATCGGGGCTTTCCACCCGGTTCAGCACTGAAGCAGCCACGGCGACTTTTCCAAGGTAAGGTTCACCCCGGGCTTCCGCATAAACCAGGCGGGCCAGTAATTCGATGTCTTCCCGGGAGTATTTCGAGTCCATGTCTGATGATGTTTTGCTCTGGTTTTCGGAATTCTTCTCTTGCTCAACGGCTTGTTTTGTTTTTTCTTCCAGGCTATCCTGGTAGTCTCTACCTTCTGCCGAAGGCCCACTTGCCATGAGCATAATACAACAAATCACTGCAATGAGTTTTTTCATCTTATTCTTATCCCTCTTCTACATTATTATGGTTAGGCAATTCCTAAACCCATAATCGTAAATTTGGGGTGACTACTCAGCGCTTTTTAGGGAAGCAACGGGACGGTTCGGGAAGCAACGGGGGAAGCAACGGGACGGTTCTGGCGCTTCCGTAGCGAAGCGGAGGACCGGAAGATAGGGAAAGCGACAGAACCGTCCCTTGCTTCCCGATATCTACGCAACAAGTTAGTTAGCTGAGTAGTCACAATTTGAGTCAATTCTGTTTATTGTCGGGGTTTATTATAAAGCAGGCCTTCGATGAACACAAGCAGGCACAATAATGACCTCGCAACTCATTCACAGCTTAACTGGTGATCCTCCACGTTATCTCAAATGCTTCTTGATATAGGCAAGATACCCGTAAATAACTGATTCATGGCACCATCGGGTGAAATAACCAGAAAAAGGAATGATTGAAACAACGCCTTGCAAAAATTAAGGGGACAGGCTTTTTTACAAGCCCTGTCCCCGGGTCTGTTCAGGTGGTTATGTGTGGGTGCGTAAGGTCGCGCGGGCACAACGAAAAGCCCTTTTCCCAGGCATGTTACGTAAATATGCGCCTGCTGAACTCAAAGGCTGCGGCGGCCGTGCCGGCAATTAAAGCACTTTTTCCAACAGGTGCTCCAGGGTTGGCTCGCCGATCTCCTGCAGCTCGTAGCGAACCCGCACGGCGGGTTTGTTCAGTTCAACCACCCGGCGCAGATCAATGGGGGTGGCGATGATCACCAGATCGGCATCGGAATTGTTGATGGTGCGCTCCAGGTCCTTCATCTGCTTATCGCCGTAGCCCATGGCCGGCAGCAGGCTCCCGATATGCGTGTACTGCGCGTACGTGTCTTTAATGGTGTCCACGGCGAAAGGTCGGGGGTCGATCAGTTCCGCGGCGCCGTACTTTTTAGCAGCGATAACGCCGGCCCCGTATAACATTTCCCCGTGAGTCAAGGTAGGACCGTCTTCAATGACCAGCACCCGCTTGCCGCGTACCTGCTCACCGTTTTCGATAAAGATGGGCGAAGCAGCCTCGATAATCATTGCGTCGGGATTGGCTGCCAGGGCGTTTTGGCGAACCGCCTGAACCCCGCTGAAGTCTGCCGTTTCCACTTTGTTGATCACGATCCCGTCAGCCAGGCGCAAGTTGGTTTCCCCCGGATGATACAAGAGTTCATGGCCGGGGCGGTGGGGGTCCACCAGGGTGATATAGACATCGGTGCGGAAAAAGGAGATGTCGTTGTTACCGCCGTCCCAGACGATTACATCGGCCTCTTTTTCCGCCTCTGCGATTATTTTCGCGTAATCCACCCCGGCGTAAACAACGATGCCTTTATCGATATGGGGCTCATATTCTTCCCGCTCTTCAATGGTGCAGCGGTGCCGGTCCAGATCGCCGTAATCGGCAAATCGCTGGCAGATCTGCTGGGTAAGATCACCGTACGGCATCGGATGGCGGATGGCAACGACCTTTTTTCCCCTGGCCTTAAGAATATCGCAGACCCGGCGGGTGGTCTGGCTTTTCCCTACGCCAGTCCGGGCGGCGGTAACCGCTACGACCGGTTTTTTCGATTCCAGCATGGTGGTCTCCGGGCCCATCAGCCGAAAATCAGCCCCGGCGGCCATGACCGTAGAGGCTTTGGACATCACATAGTTATGCGACACGTCACTGTAAGCGAACACCACCTGGTCTGCCCGGTACCGCTTGATCAGCTCCACCAGCTCTTCTTCCGGGTGAATCGGCACCCCTTCCGGGTAACGCTTTCCGGCCAGCTCGGCAGGGTATACCCGACCTTCAATATCCGGGATCTGGGTGGCCGTAAAAGCCACCACCTTGTAACGTTCGTTATTCCTGAAATAAACGTTGAAATTGTGAAAATCGCGGCCAGCCGCTCCCATGATAATAACGTTTTGTGGTTCCATCACTATCTGCCTCCTGAATGTTTAATTTGCCCTGTCGCCTGGTATATCCCTCTTCCTACTTAAATCATGGGCCAGCCCAGGTACGGGTCTGCTCTTTGCTGCCTACTTAACGCCTTATAAATGCTGATACTCTATTTTGCCCACGAACGGCAATTCCATAAAAATCAAGATCTAAACAGGTATATTTTCGCTACTTACCTGGTAATTCCTGCGTCTAAAGGCGTTAAATGTCCATGAATGTAAAATCTTGATGAATCGGCCAGCAGGATGAAAGAAGCCGATTGAAAAAGCCCCTTTACCTTTTTCGTTTAAAATTATAGAATAGTTGGGAAGGGGGGATTATTATGTCCATGGAAGAACTGGCGCGCGGGGTTAAAGAGGCTTCAACTAAACTGGCCGCCGCCGACACGGAACTAAAAAATAAGGCATTGGCTCGAATCGCAGAATCGTTAAATGAAAGAAAAGCGGAAATCATTGCAGCTAACCAGATGGATCTAAAAAGAAGCGAACAGGAAAAGGTCGCCGCACCACTTTTAAAAAGGTTGAAATTTGACGAAGGAAAAATTGCCGATGTGGTAGACGGGATCTACAGCTTGATTAAGTTAGAGGACCCTGTAGGCCAAACCATGCTTTCCACTGAGCTTGATGACAATCTGGAACTGTACAAGATAACCTGCCCCATTGGGGTTATCGGCGTCATCTTTGAATCCAGGCCCGACGCCCTGGTGCAGATATCGACCCTCTGCCTGAAAAGCGGAAACGGGGTTCTCCTTAAAGGCGGCTCAGAAGCCATGGAGACCAACCGCATCCTGTCCGACGTGATTATCCATGCAGCCCGGGAGGCCGGCATTCCCTCTAATTGGGCCGCCCTTTTGGAGACCCGCTCAGAAGTCAGCGATATGCTCAAAATGGACGACTTCATCGACCTGCTCATCCCCAGGGGATCCAACGAGTTTGTCCGTTACATTATGGATAACTCAAGAATCCCGGTCTTAGGCCACGCAGACGGGATATGCCACTGTTACGTGGATAAGGACGCCGACCTTGATATGGCGGTTAAACTTGTTGTCGATTCGAAAACCCAGTACGTGGCCGTATGCAACGCAGCGGAGACCCTGCTGGTGCACGAAGGCATTGCCCCGAATTATTTGCCCGTAGTTAAAAAATCCCTGGACGGCAAAAACGTTGAACTGGTGGGTTGTGCGAAAACCCGGGAAATCATTCCCGTTGGGCAGGCTACCGAGGAAGACTGGAAAACGGAATACCTGGATTACAAGCTCTCCATCAAGGTTGTCTCAGAACTCGATGAAGCGGTGGACCACATCAACACCTACGGCTCCGGGCACACCGACAGCATCATCACCGGCAACAAGGAAAATGCCGCCTATTTCATGAATTATGTTGACTCGGGGAATGTTTTTTGGAACTGTTCCACCCGGTTTAGTGACGGTTTCCGTTACGGATTCGGCGCCGAAGTGGGCATCAGCACCAACAAAATTCACTCCAGGGGTCCGGTGGGGCTTGACGGGTTGGTCATATACAAGTACAAGCTGATTGGAAACGGCCAGCTTGTTGAAGATTACGCCAGCCGTTCCAGAACCTTCACCCATAAAAAATTAAACAAGGATTTTTCCATCTAACCAACATCTCAACCCAACGAAATAGCTTAAGCAGAAGGGAGTAGGAGAGAATGCAATATGTCGGAATGTTGGCACCAATTGCCTTTGTTTTTGCCATCGCAGCCCTTTCCCAAATTGCAGCGCTGAAAAAAGAGGTTGAAACGTTAAAATCGGATATTGAGAATTTAAAAAGTTAGCGGGAAGTCAACACATGGGCCAAGTCAAGTCAATTAAACGTGATTTAATGCAGTTTGCCGATCCGGAGCAAGCAGTCATCCTTACCCGGTATTTTAAGGCGCTCCCCGGGGGTTACGGGGAAGGGGACCGGTTTATGGGCGTTAAAGTGCCCTTTCAAAGAAAAATCGCCCGTAAATACTTCAAGAAAATATCTCTCCCTGAAACGGAAAGCTTGCTGCAGGACCCCTATCATGAATGCCGCCTTACCGCCCTTTTTATTCTCTGCCTGCGTTTTGAAAAGGGGTCTGAAGCAGACCGGGAAGAAATCGTGCAGTTATACTTGAATAATCTCCCTTACGTGAACAACTGGGACCTGGTGGACTCATCGGCTGAGAAAATCTTGGGGCCCTACTTAATCGACCAGGAAAAAGGTCTGCTCCATACCCTGGCTGAATCCGGAGACCTGTGGAAGCAGAGAATAGCCGTTATGACCACCTTTTATTTTATTAAAAA
>SKMY01000194.1 GCA_007120815.1 Syntrophomonadaceae bacterium
AAACATCACTTTCAACCTGCCTTTTGAAATCGGAAACGGCCTTAAAAGCTTTTTCATCTCTAATCTTGTGCAAAAAGTATAGGGTTAATTCTTCATGGTAGATATTTCCTTTAAAATCCAGGATGAAAACTTCTGTCGTCGTTTTATTATCGTTACAAAATGTTGGTTTTATACCGATGTTTGTTAAACCAAACAATTTTTCTTGCCCCCGGACAACCAGGCTCAGATAAACACCCTTCCCTGGCAACATGAGTTCTTCCGGTATATCCAGGTTCGCAGTTGGAAACCCGATCTGCCTTCCCCGGCCATCTCCGTGAATAACCCGGCCGGTTCGATTATAATAATACCCTAAAATTTCAGATGCTCGAACCACATCACCGGTTGTTAAAAGTTCCCGAACCAGGGAGCTGCTGACAACATCGTTTCCATGCATAATAGGAGAGACAATTTCAACCTCAAATCCTAACCATTCACTCCATTTTAACAAATGGTTAACTGTCCCTTGACCCTTGCGTCCAAATGTATAATCAAAGCCAACAATCACTTTGGAGACATTGAGTGTATCTTTTAGATAGGTCTGAACAAATAGAAAGGGGGCCAGGGTAGAAACCGTTTCTGTAAATGGCTCCACAACAACCCGATCAATGCCCAGGCATTTCAATTTTTCAAGTTTTTCTTCCGTGGAGGATAAAAGTTTAAAAATCCTGTCAGGGTAAAGCACTTTTACCGGATGGGGATCCAACAAGAAAACAACACTTTTTAAGCCTTTTTTTAAGGCATCCTGTCTTGTTTTTTTGATGATATCCCGATGGGCCAAGTGCAAGCCGTCAAAATTTCCCAGAGCTAGTACAACACCATCGCCTTTGCGTTGATAGTTTTGTATTCTATAAACGATTTCCATAATTGTCACCCTTGCAATACCGTCTTAAAAACTCTTTCCGGAACCAACTGATGCGTCGCCAGGCCATCGCCATGAACCAGCGTTTCCCAACGGGCCAATGCGACAAATTCTCCCTCTGTAGTATATACCGGCACTATTTTTTCGTCAACGGGTAACGGATATGGAATTCTTTTGCTTTTCCTAATTCTATCAATCGATATCTTTTGACCGTAACACAAAGACCGGCACTCAACCTCCTCCAGAGTAAGTTTTTTCTTATCTTGAAAAACAAAATCCATCGGTAAAACAAAGTCTTCCGGATTTTTTTCAATTTCATCAACGGGGGCAGCATCACTCAAGTAAAAGTACCCAACCCGCGTTCTTAAAAGAAATGACATGCACGCCCCGCTCCCCAAAGCTTCTCCAATTTGCCGACATAATGTACGGATATATGTACCTTTAGAACAACAGACTTCAAAAAGAACACGATCCGGTGGAAGAAAATTAATCAAGTTTATGGAATGAATCATAACCGTCCTTTCTTTTCGATCGATCTCCTTCCCTTCCCTGGCATATTGGTACATTTTTCGGCCACGATGTTTCACCGCGGAAAACAACGGGGGTACCTGGACGAGTTCTCCTTCAAAGTCACGGAGCAACGCCTTGAGGGCATTTTCACTGACTGCCGGAGGCATATTCCGATTCATCACCGTGCCCGAAAGATCATCGGTATCCGTTGTAATGCCCAACAGCATTTCAGCACGATATTTTTTCGTACCCCCCATAACCCACTCAGAAAGACGAGTTGCTTTACCGAGCATCAGCGGCAAGACACCGGCAGCTGAAGGATCAAGGGTCCCACCATGCCCAACCTTAACCCCCGTAAATAACCCTCTAACTTGAGAAACCACATCATGGGATGTCATTCCCGGTACTTTAAGGACGTTTAAGAGCCCATTCAAAAATAATCCCCCGTTAATACATAAACTATCTATCTTTTTGTGGTGCGTTGTTTCGTGCGGTTAGTTCTTCCATGGCCCCATGAACAGTCCCAATGACCTTTTTAATTGCCTCTAAAGGGGGCCTTTCCACCGTACATCCAGCAGCTCTCGGGTGTCCACCGCCACCAAAAGAGTAAGCAATACGTGAAACATCCAGCGATTTGGAACGAAAGCCGACCTTGGTGTGTCCTTTATTGGAATGATAAAAAAAGATACCGACTTCAACTCCTTCGATATCGCGAAGATAGTTTACAAATCCATCAAGTTCTGCTGGTTTCGCCCCACTTTTTTCAATCTGTTCATCATCAATATGCATCCAGGCTATCTTTTGAGTTGGATCCCGTGTCAACGACTTTAGTGCTTCACCAAGCAGTACCATCGTCGAATAGGGCCGTTCATCGAATAGTTTTCCACTAATAAGAGACGGTTTAACGTCTTTTTCCAGTAAGTCTGCAGATATTCGAAGGGTATTTGGTGTGGTGTTATCATATTTAAATGAGCCGGTATCAGAAGAAATAGCAGTAAACAGGCAAACGGCTGCCTCTTTATCTACATGCAAATCGTACTCTTTACACAAGCTGAAAAGTATCTCGGCTGTTGCTGCAGCTGAGGTACGTATCAGGTTATAATGTCCAAATTGAACGTTTGTGGTGTGATGATCGATGTTAACAATTTTATTACTTGCTTGAACGCTTTCTTTAAAATAATCCAGGCGCTCCAAATCGCTGCAATCCAGCACGAAAATCAGGTCATGTTCAGTGGAGTCCTCTACCGTCTGCCGAAACGCCTCTACGCCGGGCAAGAAGCGATACTTTGCGGGGATGGTATCCGGGCAGTACACATTGACTAAGCATTCAGTGTTTGCGCTGATAATTCGCTTCCACGCTAAGCTTGACCCAATTGCATCACCATCTGGTCTAATATGGGTAAATATGCCTACTTTTTGGCTTTTTTTTAACGCCGTCAACAAGTTAAATGTTTCCATAATTTCGTATCAACTTTCATTGTCTATATTCAGCAAACCAGTCCCACCATCTTCCATTTTTAGACGTATGGAACACAGATCTGTAAGAACCTAAAG
>SKMY01000190.1 GCA_007120815.1 Syntrophomonadaceae bacterium
CTCCCACCTGACTTTGCCCTGCTGGCTAAAACATTCTTAACGCTGGAAGGACTGGTTTCCGACCTGGAACCCAGTTACAGTATCGCAGAGCTGGCAGAACCCATGAGCAAAGAACTCATTCGCCAGCAGTTATCATTAAAAAGGATTACAAGCACAATCCAAAAATATTCCAATCGTTACTTGCTCCTGGCCGAAATTCTTCCTGAAAGGCTTGTTACCTTACTGGACAAGGGGGCAGAAGGAAACTTAAAGGTAAAAGTAGAAATTTCTCATGAGGAACATATCCTGAACCGCTTAAACCACATGATGAACAGGCTCTCATTTAGCATCGTTTTGGCAAGCATTATTGTTGGCCTAACGCTGATGATGCAATTTACTGAAGTTACGTTGTTTAGACGATTCCCCCTGGCAGAAGTCGGACTTATACTTGCCGGGTTTATGGGATTCTGGTGGTTGTGGGCTATTCTCCGTTCTGGAAGACTTTAATAATAAAGAGGAGGACCTTCATTGCCCTGGATAATTTTTGCAGCTATTATTTGGATACTCAATGTATTATTTATCCGACCCTACGAGCTAAAAAAACACTGGAGCGTAGGTGCATGGTCGTTACTTGTGGGATTTTTTATCACGGAGGCTCTGGTTTTTCAAGATGCTATTTCTTTTAAGGAGGGGTTATACGTCGTTCAGGGCGTTCCTATCCCATACCTTATCGGTGTCTCAGGATTAGGTCTTATAATCATACGTTTTCTTCCTTCTGATAAACTGTGGAAGCTCCTTTACCTAGTTTTTGTTACCGGTTTGCTCACATGGGTTGAAGTAATTTTTATTAACAACGGTTACCTTTCCATTCAGCCTTGGTCCTTATACTATAGCTTTTTCATCAAATTCATTGCCCTGGTTTGCATCACCTGGTTGAGCCACTTAACAATACGTGAAAAGAAAGGTTATCTATTTTAAATTGGAAGGAGCGCTCAATGAAACTAACTGTACTGGGATGTTATGGTCCTTATCCGCCCGCAGGAGGTCACTGTTCAGGCTACCTTATAGAGCATGAGGGATGGCACATTTTGCTGGATTGCGGGAATGGTGTGTTAAGTCAACTGCAGCGTTATATCAACATTGACCAGTTGGACGCCCTAGTCCTTTCTCACCTGCACAGCGATCACATCTCTGATTGTTTTATCCTTCGCTATGCACTAAAACTAGATTATAAAAAAGGCCTTCGCACAGAACCGCTTCCAATCTATGCACCAGATGAACCATCCGACGATTTTAGCCGAATATCTAACCTGGATTTATGCCAGGTACATCCGATAAAAGAAACGGAAGTCGTTCGCATTGGGCCCTTACAACTTTCATTTCTAAAAACCCTGCATCCTGTTCCTTGCTTTGCCGTTAAACTTGCAGCGGATGATAGCAAGGAGACGGTGGTTTACTCTGGAGACACGGAGTATTTTGAAGGGATGGCGAACTTTTCCAGCGGAACAACTCTGTTTCTGTGTGAAGCAAATTATTTAGAAAAAGACCTTCAAGAAGGCGCAGTAAATCACATGAGCGCATTCCAAGCAGCGACACTGGGCAAAAATGCGCAGGTAGAACAACTGGTTCTAACCCACTTGCCACCTTTTAGGGACGGTGGTGATTATTTGGCTGAAGCAAAGGGTGTGTTTAACACTGTTCACCTGGCCAAAGAAGGAGACCGTTATAATTTAAGTCCTTCTTCTGGTGTTAGACGGGAATGGACCCAACTAACTATAGAAACAGATCCCATAAGGGCCTCTTTACTGGAGGGACGGTTAAAGTCTGAAGAAATACCTGTAATGCTGAGAAATGATGAAGCAGCCGGACAGATATATGGATTTACGGTAGGTCGGCTGGCACAAATACGCATTCTTGTTCCTGAAAACAAACTCCAGATGGCACAAAAAGTAATGGAACAGATTGAAAAAAATAAACATGATGAAGTTTAGTGATAGGGGGAAAAAAGATGTGGGAGTGTGGTTCCTGGCACGATAGTATACTGGTTGGAGAAAAGGTTTACTACTTAAAAGACTTGCCAGGCATATTACAACTTGATTCGCTATCGGGTCTTCACTTACACAGGTGTGCCCAGGTTAACAAGGAGCTGTTTTTGTTGGTTTATCAATTGGAGCCAGGTTTTGAAATATACTGCTATTTTAATCCTGACTTTGAGGTTGTTTATGAAGAAAAACGAGAAATTAGAAACGAAAGATAAAATGACACCAGTCAAACCCAATAGCCTTCGTTCTGCCAATAATTCAAAACAAACGGCAAGCGTCAGCCTTTCTTCCTGTTCCAACTATAATCCCCGGTAGGTCCTCGATGCAGTAGAGGACAACGGCCCCCTCCAAAAAAAGAAGGTGTGGACCAAGATAACCGCATTGTAATTGATTACGCCGGCTGCTTGCGCTGTTACTGCTTCCAGGAAATATGTCCCAACGGGGCTGTTGAATTGATAAGAAAGATTGAATAACAGTCACGTCAAAAGGGCAGAACTAGTATCAAATTCCTATTATGACATATCAAGATGGAGAGACAGAAATGAATAAACATACTTTTTTATTGCGACAGTTGGATATAAACAAGTCAGGGTGGGGACATTGCCTTGTAGATCTTGAAAACATAAAGAAAGAATTATCTCAAGAAAAAGCATCAAAAATTCACCTTCAAAAAGAACTAAACCTGATTAAAACTAATTTGTGCGGCGCATGTAAAAATACTGTAAGCCAGGAATACCAGGAATAAAGAAGATAATAACTAACCACCTGGCTTCATTCCTATGGAGTTATTTTTTTGTTTCATTTATTATTGCCCGGGAAAGCGCAGGATTCGACGCAATATAGTCATTTAGAAAGAGAAGGTAAAACTCAATGGACAACCCTAAAAAAAAGAAACAATATTATATTGAAACCATGGGCTGCCAGATGAATGAA
>SKMY01000181.1 GCA_007120815.1 Syntrophomonadaceae bacterium
CATATCTAATAATTGCGCGTAGGTAAATACCGGGCCGTCTTTGCAGACATACATATCGCCGATATTGCAGCGGCCGCACTTACCTACGCCGCATTTCATGCGAAGCTCCAGGGTGGTCACAATTTGTTCCGGTGAAAAGCCCAGACGTTCCAACCCCTGCAGGACAAACTTGATCATAATAGGGGGCCCGCAGGTTACAGCGATGCGGTTATCAGGGGCAAAACAAATATCCTCTACGCACTGGGGAACAAACCCCACGCGACCTTCCCAGCCTTCCCATTCCCTATCCACGGTCAGATGAACCTCGGTGTTGGGCGCTTCAGGCCATACCTTGAATATCTCGTCTTTCTGGATCATATCTTCCGGGGTCCGAGCGCCGTAAACAATGTCAATTTTTCCAAATTCGCCCCGCTTATCCAGGCAATAGTTGATTAGTGAGCGCAAGGGGGCCAGACCGATACCCCCACCGATAAAGAGGATGTCTTTTCCTTGGAACATATCAATGGGGAATCCGTTTCCGTAAGGTCCGCGCAGCCCAATATCAAATTCCCCGTCAATTTCATGGAGGTAATTTGTTACGCTGCCTGTTTTCACGATGGAGAATTCCATGTATTCTTGCTGGGTGGGCGAAGAAGTAATGGAAAACAGGGCTTCTCCCACCGGAGGGACGGAAATCATGGCACATTGTCCTGGAATGTGTTCGAATGGTTTGCCACCCCCGGGTGAAACCACGCGAAAGGTCTTGATGCTCGGTGTTTCTTGTTTAATGTCCACAACTTTGGCAACCTGAGGCAGCAAGGGATTTTGCACAGCCATTATTCAACACCTCCTACCTCTTTAATTACCTGGGTAATATCGATGCTGACGGGGCATTTCCTAATACAACGCCCGCAGCCCACGCAGGCATAAACATCGTAATTAGACGGGTAGTAAAGCAGCTTGTGCATGAAACGCTGCCTGACCCGTTCTTTTTGCGTCGGACGGGGATTTTCCCCGTGAGCCATCAGGGTAAAATCGCCGAACATGCAGGAATCCCAGCACCGGAACCGAAGTCCTTCCTGCCCCTTGCTGTAATCCTGCACATCAAAACAGTGGCAGGTAGGACAAAGATAGGTGCATACGCCGCAGCCTAAGCACCGGCGGTATATTTTATCCCAGATTTCGCTGTCAAACTGGTCTTTGAGGGCCTCTTTAACACCCTGGACCTCCCAGCCGTGTTCCCTGGCCGCAGCGGCTTCCTTGGAAGCGGCTGCGTTCCGGAGACTTTCTACCGCTTTTTCAGCATCAGGGGCGGCGTCTTCCAGGAGATCCTCCAGCTTGCCGATCAGCGCTTCTCCTTTTTCGCTCTGGGGTTTCAAAAGCAAGTGCGGGCCCATATCCCAGGCGGATACATCGGCGTCCGGTGAAAAGCCGGGTTCCAGCTCAAAAGCGGTACAAAAACAGGTGGGCTCGGGTTCGTTACAGCCCAAAGATACGATAGTTCCGTTGTTTCTGCGTTCCTTGTAAATTGTGTCGCAGGGTTCATCCAGGAACAGTTTATCCACGATGGCGATGCCGGCTACATCACAGGGCCGGGCGCCAAAAATCACGTAAGAGCCTTCCACCTCAACAGGTTCTATCTCCAGCTTGCCGCCTTCGACGCTAAAGCGCAGGTAATTTTCCGACTGGGGAAAAACCATCTGCTTGGGTGGAACCATGGTATTGATCACATCCAGGTTTACCACGGCACCCTCTCTCCACGGCGTAAAACTAACAACACCGTCTTCCTCCACAGGAAGGTAAAGGGTGGCCTGCTCAGCTAAACGCGCCCAAAGTGCCGGTAGTTTATCCTTGCTGATTTTTTTCATTTATCCTAACACCCCCTTAACTTTCCGTAAAGGCCGCCGGGTCATTGGTATTGTACGTGACCAAAGGGGCCTCCGTTTCGGGGTCAACACCTGCATCGTATTCCCCGTAAAGTTCGTTGATATCTTTAATAAACTTGCGGTTTAACTCCTGCAGGGGCAGGTCCACGGGGCAGATCCGGGTACATTCACCGCAGTCCACACATCGTCCAGCCACGTGGTAGGCGCGGATCACGTGGTAAAACTGGTCTTCACTCAGTTCTTTCGCCTTACCCAACCACCTGGGCTCTGGAATATCAAAGATGCATTCCCGACAGCTGCAGGCCGGGCAGACATTGCGGCAGGCAAAACAGCGAATACAGCGGTTAAACTGGCGGGACCAGTAGGCAAAGCGTTCATCCGCGCTTGCTTTCTCCAGCTTTTCCACATCTTCAAACCGTTCCTGGGGTTGAGCTTTAATCGCCTCACCCAACATCTGATCGTAGGTCACCGGGTTGGGGTATCGGCAGGTCAAGCACTTATCGTACATGAAATCTTTGGCGCTGACCTTCTGCTCGCCGTTTTTACTCACCAGTACCAGTTCATCCCCCTGGCGCCGCACTTCGGACAACCATTTGTGGCCTTCTGCCTCTAATTTGCGATAGTCAACCAGGCCGTCGCAGGGAATACCGTAAAGGTAAACTTTGTCCCGGTCCACGCGTTTGTCCTGCAGCATCTGGTTGAACCCCAGAGCATCGCATCCCTTGACAAATATGGCAACTTTTTTGTTTTCTTCCAGCTCTTCCAGTTCTTCCAGGAGGTAGCGGCTCAAGTTAGGGACACAAAAGGGATCCCAGGTAAGAACCGCAGAATCATTATCACTTTCGATAAAAGCAGGAAAGGACTGCCACCACAGGTCCCCTTTCTGCCATCCAATAACCAGGTCCGCCTCTCCCCGGGAAACACTTCCGAAGAGTACGACGCCAACAAATTGGTCGACTTCGTCCCAAGTTGGTCGAGAAACGCCCGAACCGGTTCGTGGAACTGATCGGGACAGCATGGATTCCGAAGCCGGGGAGGTTGCGGAATCACAGATCGATCCGGACTCTGAGAAGGAAGTCGACA
>SKMY01000103.1 GCA_007120815.1 Syntrophomonadaceae bacterium
ATCTTCCGTTGAAGAAATTGGCATCTTGACTTCCGAAAAAGTTGGCAGAGAAAGAATATACCTTAATACCCGACTTTTCTATATTGTTCAAGAAGCTGGAGAATAGTTATTTTGAAAGAAACCGAAAGCGGTTAGTTGTTGCATGAACGAATTGTACCTGATATAGTTGTTCTAGCAGTGAAAACAGACAAACGACATGGGGTGGGGTGAAGAAATTGACAGTCTTGGTCACCGGTGCGGCGGGATTTATCGGTTATCATCTCAGCAAGCGGCTGCTGGAAGAGGGCTTCAAGGTTGTCGGCCTGGACAACCTGAATGATTACTATGACGTGAGCTTAAAAGAAGCCCGGCTGGAGATGTTAAAACACCATGAGGGTTTTTCCTTTGTACAGGCTTCCCTGGAAAACCGGGATGCGGTAGATGAACTATTTAAAACCCACCGGTTACCCCGGGTGGTGCACCTGGCGGCCCAGGCCGGGGTGCGCTACAGCCTGGAAAACCCCCACACCTATATAGATTCCAATATAGCGGGCTTTTTAAACATCCTGGAAGCCTGCCGCCACTATGACGTAGAGCATCTTCTTTTCGCCTCCTCCAGTTCCGTCTACGGCGCCAACAAAACCAGGCCTTTTTCTGTCCACCATAATGTGGATCATCCCGTCAGCCTCTATGCCGCCACCAAGAAGGCCGGAGAGTTGATGGCCCATACCTACAGCAGCCTTTTCGGATTGCCCGTAACCGGGCTGCGCTTTTTCACCGTGTACGGCCCCTGGGGACGGCCCGACATGGCCTACTTCTCCTTTACCCGGGCCATTTTACAGGGCAGCCCCATCAAGGTCTTCAACTACGGGAAGATGAAGCGGGATTTTACCTACATTGACGATATCGTAGAGGGGATTATGCGCCTGGTGGACAGGATACCCCAACCCGATCCCCAGTGGGACGGGGAGCGGCCTGATCCGGGAAGAAGCTATGCCCCCTACCGCATCTATAACATTGGGAATAACCAGCCCGTGGAACTGCTTTACTTCATCCAGGTGCTGGAAAAGGCCCTGGGGCAGGAAGCCCGGAAAGAACTGCTGCCCATGCAGCCCGGGGATGTGCTGGAGACGTACGCCGATATTGATGACCTGGCGCTGGAGGTAGGCTTTCGGCCGGGTACGGGCATTGAGGAAGGCCTTGAGCGGTTTGTAAAGTGGTACAGGTCGTATTACCTGGAGTAGGAACTAAACTAGAAATGTCTTCCTGTTAGGACGTGTACATATGCTCTATGGTGAAAGGAAAAAACCCAGGCCCCGCAAGAGCTGGAAAGCGGCGGCACTGGGGATTATCGCCCTGGCCGTGATCGCCTTTTTCTTTCGGATCCCCCTCCTGGTCCAACTGGGACAAGCTCTCGTGATCGACGACCCCCTTCAAGAAACCGACGCTATCATCGTATTGATGGGCAGTATTCCCGACCGGGTGGTCCACGGGGTTGACCTCTACCAGGCGGGCTACTCGGACAGGCTGGTCATGGTCTGCATGCGGGAGTTCGAGGATTATGACGTGGTGGAAGAACGGGGGTTGAAGATACCCGCCACCGTTGAGATTAACAAAGATATCGCCCTGCAGCTGGGGGTACCGGAAGACGCGATTGTTGTCCTGGACTACGGGTCCGACAGCACCTATGACGAGGCCGTGGCAGTTAAGGAATACCTGGACGCCGGGGGACTAAAATCCGTTATCGTGGTTACCTCCCGGTACCATTCGGCCCGGTCCAAAAAGACCTTTGAACGGGTGCTGGGGGATGGAGTTGAGGTTTTATCCAGCCCGTCCCCCTACGACCCCTTCGGCCCGGAAAGCTGGTGGGAACACCGTGCCCAGGCCAGAAGCGTTTTCCTGGAGTACCAGAAATTTATCAACTTCTACCTGTTTCAGCGGTAGACGTTTTTTTACCCGGTTATGGTGGGCGATTTTCAATATTTTTGCAGGAATGGAAATGAAAATGTCGAATAAATAATGGTTAGGTACGAATCAGCAGACCAGCAGAAAGGGTGTATTGGTGTGGGACATCCGGATCGGAAGAAGCTTCGGGAACGGAAAAAAGCGGCGAAGCAAAAAGAGCAGATGCTGGGCCGCCGAAACTTTATCAATACCCTGGACCTGACACCCCACAATGCCGTGGGGAAGATGCGCAGTGCCCGGTTTTCCTTACGATACAAATAGACTTAACAGGCAGTCAACCGGTCATGTTGCAGCAGCAGCACATTAAAGGGGTTTTTAAAGGACATGATGATGGTTCCCAGAACGTTGATGAACGGAAAAGTAAAGCAGGTGGCTTTGGCCCTGGTGGATGTAGCCCTGGTGGGAACCGCCCTGACCGTAGCCCTCTACCTGCGTTTTGACTGGAATGTTCCGTCGAACTTTATGGGCAAGCTGGAAAGCCTGCTGTTGCCGGCAGTGCTGATCCACCTGGCCGCCTTTTTCCTGGTGGGGCTGTACCGGCGGCTTTGGCGCTACGCCAGCGTGGACGAGCTAATGCTGATCGTGGTAGCTGTTTCAACCGGAATCGCGGGCACCTACTTTTTCAGCTACTATTTCGAAATGATGCTTCCCCGCAGCGTTTACGTGATCCACTGGTTTATGCTCCTCTTGCTGGTGGGCGGCTCCCGCATTTCCCTGCGGGTCCTGTACAACGCCCTGCAGAAGGCGCGCACGGGGACGGAAAGCCGCAACGTGCTCATCATCGGCGCGGGCGATGCCGGTGTCATGGTGGCGGGGGAACTGAAAAAACACCAGGGCCATCTGGGCACCCGGGTGGTGGGCTTCGTGGATGATGATCGCTACAAGCAGAAGCAGGTCATCCAGGGGATGCCCGTGCTGGGGGGACGTGAAGACATCCCGGACCTGGTGGAAAAGAAAAAGATTCACGAAATAGTCTTTGCCATTC
>SKMY01000167.1 GCA_007120815.1 Syntrophomonadaceae bacterium
GCCGGGGAGGTATCCTACGCCAATTATATTCCGGGCTGGTTTATGGCAGCGCACAAAAAAGAGGCACCGGAATACAACGAGAGAAATATGCTGGGCATTGATACCGGACAGGGGAAGATGCTGGTTATTCAGGTTGCCGGGCTTATTGCACGCAGAATTGTTTGCTGGATTAAGCCGGGGGACCAGGTGGACTCAGGTGCCCGAATAGGCATGATCCGGTTTGGTTCATGTACAGAGATATTTTTCCCGCTGGAAGCCCGGTTGACTGTGAAAGAAGGTGATAAGGTTCGTGGAGGAGAAACTGTTTTGGGAGAGTTTTAAACAGGGGTCTAAAAACAACATCCCCAACCTTTTTACACTGATGAACCTGCTGCTTGGGATGGTTGCCTTGCTTTATGCCTTTGGCGGGCACTATGAATTAAGCGTATCCCTGATTTTTATCGCCATGGTCATGGATGGATTAGACGGTAAACTGGCGGTAAAGCTAAATGTCTGCAGTGACATGGGCAAGCAGCTGGATTCGTTGTGCGACCTGGTATCTTTTGGTGTTGTTCCGGCGGCGATACTGTACAGCTTGGCTCTACATGAATACGGCATTCTTGGACTCATTTTAACCATTTTATTTCCTGCTGCCGGGGCCTTTCGACTGGCCCGCTTTAATGTGACGGTATCATCTGCCCCTGGTTTTACGGGTTTACCCATTACCATTGCCGGCGGTGCGCTGGCGTCCCTGGTTTTCCACGGGAGCCTGTACAGCACCTGGATGGCGCCATTATTTATCGGTGTCTTATCGGTCCTGATGGTCAGCCGGATCCCTTATCCTGCGGTTAAAAAAGGGCAGAACTTGAACATTTTCCTTTTCCTGCTTTTTTATTCCGCCGTGATCTGTTTTGTCGTATTCATACTTGCCTGGAAAGAAATGGTGTTCTACGTGCTGGCCACCTATGTGACGTTCGGTCTGGTGAGCAGTGTATACCGGTTGCTGCGCAGGCAGGAAAAACCGGCCATATCGCTTCCCTCGGGCGGAGAAGATATTGATTGCTAAAAAACGGTGCTGGATGTTTTCCTCGTGCTGTTGTGCTGTTTAAACCCTGGTTCCAGGGTTTTTTCTTTCATCCCGTTGCTAGCACCCGGAGGTCTTCTGATGCATTCAAAGCGTGACTATCCCGATGAAAAAACAGCGGAAGAGCTCAATCGAAAGTATGGAGACGAGCCGCTGGAAACCGATGAACCGCTGCACAGGCGGCGCTTTCTGGCCATAAGGCTTGCTGCCCTCTTTGTTGTGCTGGTATTTTTAGTCTTTTCCATGGGCAGCCTGCTGCAGGTGTGGCCGGCCTTAGATATTTTAAGCGAATCCAGGGAGTTAAGTGAAGATCCGGTTGTTCAAGAGCTGAGAAAGTCCGTGGTGAACATTCGCGTTTTAACCCAGGGTTCTGGGGGTGCTCTGAGCGGAACCCGGGGCGGAACGGGTTTCAACATAAACCCTGACGGGCTGATCATTACCAACCGCCATGTCCTGGAGGATGCCCGAATGGTTTTTGTTTTGTTTCCCGGCCACGGCATTTTCCAGGTGACCGGTTGGGCAGAACACGCCAGTGTGGACCTGGCCGCTGTAACAATCGATGGGAATGACCTTCCTACCGCGCAACTGAGCACCGGGAGCCTTTCCGATGCAGGAGATGAAGTCCTGATCATTGGGAACCCCCTGGGTTTTTCCCGGGTGGCTGCCCGCGGCCAGGTTGAGGGTTACCGTCACTACAGCCCGGGAGCGGAAGAACGCGCCATGGTCGTATCGGCACCCATTCACCCGGGAAGCAGCGGAAGCCCGGTGTTTAATTCCGGCGGAAAGGTTGTCGGGGTTGTTTTTGCATCAATTATGGGAGGCGACGGTGAAGAAGGCCGGGGGCTTTGTGTGCCGCTGGACCGACTGCAAGACTTCGTACATGCCTTATACAGCAATGCGTCAGGCATTTAACATTTAAATGGCTTTTTCGTTTTCCCCGGTATCGCCCGGTTTATCTTCGCGGAAAATCCCCCTGGTGTGGCCCTAAAGGGTCGCGGCGGTTAGTAAGAAAAAAATGGCGTTACCGCTTCAGCCGGTATCGCGGGTCCGGTTGCTCAATATAAATTATTATTTATTTTTGCAGGGGCTTTAATCGTGTATATAGAATATTAAGATAACCGGGTTACTGCTCAGGGCTATTTGTAAGCGAAGCTGCGGGGACGGTTCTGGCGCTTCCAGAGCAGAGCGGAGACCCTAGGGAAGATGGACATTCCTGTTTTTGGAGGTGTGTCCCGAGCCAGGCAAAAGAGATGATTAGAAGGGAGAGTACGTATGCTTACACTGGAAAATGTGGGTCTTACCCTGAATGTTGACGAACAGAAAATTCGGATACTGGACAATATTAATCTGAGTTTTGAAAAAGGAAAAATGTATGCGCTGACCGGTCCTAACGGAAGCGGAAAATCCTCCATAGCCCGGGTGATTATGGGCATTCATCAGCCTACCTCAGGTCAGGTGAGCTTCCAGGGGGAGGATATCAGCCGGCTTTCTGTAACGGAACGGGCAAGGCGGGGTTTCGGCTATGCCTTCCAGCATCCGGCGCGGTTTAAAGGGTTAAAAGTTCAGGATCTGATTGAAGTGGCACTGAAGCATGGTGACCTGGCGGATTGTGTTTGCTTGCGTAAGATAGGTCTTTGTCCCGATGATTACCTGGGGCGGGCCCTGGACAGCAGCCTTTCAGGCGGCGAAATCAAGCGGATTGAAATTGCCACGATTTTAGCCCAGAACCCCAGGATAAGGATTTTTGATGAACCGGAAGCGGGAATCGACCTGTGGAGCTTTGAGCAGTTAATTGATGTGATCGGAGAAAGCCATGGCCCGGAAAGCATCACGATCATCATTTCCCACCAGGAAAAAATACTCAACATGGTGGACGAAATTGTGCTCGTGGTAGATGGCGGCATCGACATGAAAGGCTCTTGTGACCAGGTCTGGCCTAAAATCCGTGACAGCGCAACCTGTATTTGTAAGCAGAACTGTAAAAAGGCGGGTGAAATATATGCTGACTGCCCTCGATAAAAAACTCTTAAAAGAAGTCGCGGATCTGCACGATAAACCTTCCGGGGCATTCAATATCAGAAAAGATGGCAAAGGGCTTGACCGGCGCTCTGTTCCCGGGATAGAGATTTCCCCCAAGAAAGACAAGCCGGGGATCGATGTGATCGTGGAGCCGGGTGTCTCGGGAACCGTGCATATCCCGGTAATACTGACGTCTTCTGATTTGCAAGACCTGGTATATAATACCATCGAAATCGGTGAAGGAGCCGATATTCTGCTGGTGGCAGGGTGCGGCATTCATAACCCGGGCGATCAAACGGCCCAGCATGACGGTATCCATGAAGTCAATGTTCGACGAAATGCCAGGCTGCGCTATGTTGAAAAGCACTTTGGTGAAGGCCAAGGCAGCGGCAAGCGCGTATTAAACCCTAAGACGGTTCTTTCACTGGAAGAAGGGGCCTATGCTGAATTGGAGCTGGTGCAGATACGGGGGGTTGACACAACGACCCGGGTAACAGAAGTCAACATTGCAGCGGGCGGGCAGCTGTTTATGTTCGAGCGCTTGTTAACCGATGAAGAGCAGTTCGCAGAGTCGGCAATGGTTGTAAAGCTGCTGGGTGAAGGCGGCGCGGCCAGGATTGTATCGCGCTCCGTGGCCCAGGGAAAGTCGCGTCAAATCTTCAAACCCCAGCTCATTGCCTACGCTCATGCCAGGGGCCATGTTGAATGTGATTCCATTATTATGGACCAGGCAGTCGTTCGTTCTATACCCGAAATATGGGCGGAACACGCCGAAGCAGAATTGGTCCATGAAGCAGCCATAGGAAAGATAGCCGGTGAACAATTAATGAAGCTGATGGCCCTGGGACTGACCCCGGAAGAAGCAGAAGAAAAAATTATCAGCGGGTTTTTAACCTAAAGAAAAGGGAGTTTTAACAACATGGATTCCCAGGAGTGGGCAGCTTACTGTTCAGACTGCAATAAATGGTTAAACCGAAAAGACGGCACAAAAGAAGATATGCTGATTGTTACATACCAACACTTGAAAGAGTCCACTTTTCGCAAGCACCTGGTCTATATTGGCTATCGGATTGATAGCTCAACACCACACAGCAATTACCTGGCTTTTCGTTTCAACCATCGTGTTGGACAAGTTGCCGACCTGATGGACGCCCCCGGCACCCAGGAAGATAAAATCCGTCATGTCCTTCAAAAAATTGAATGCCTGGAAAATCGAACGTCCTAAAAGGGATAAATGTTTGATGCCTGTTAGAAATCAGATCAAGAAAAGGAGGTGTTTTATATGGCGGCAAGAATTCGGTTCCTGGTACCGCGTGTAGCAAACTGCGGTCAGGGAGCAGGTATATAGCCCTGGGCATGGCGCTAAACTGCCCTTTATTTTATTTACTTCAATGACCCCTCGGGACAGAAAAGGGCCTGGGGGTAGAGTTTTGGATTTTTAAATACTAAAAAATCGGGTTTTACGGCAAGCCAGCAGGGCTGCTTTCCAACTTCAATGGTGCCCAACTCATGGGATAGCCCCAGCAGAGAAGCGCCGTTTTTTGTTGCACTTTCCAGGATAGCGTGCGGTGGTAAGCCGGCCTTTTCAAAAAACATCAGTTCCTCGTAATAACCTTTATCCCAGGAAACCCCCGGAGAGCCGGCATCTGTCCCTACTCCCAAAGTAACACCATATGCATGTGCCCGGGCCATCATACTTAACTGCTGCTCTACGGCCTGCCGGGCGATATCTGCTTTTTTTCCTTCACCCCGGGCAGCAAAACGCTCTGCCAGGGCAGCCATAGGTGCAACGGTTGGAACCCAGGCAACCCTTTTGTCTGCCATTCCTTTCAGGGATTCGTCGGTTACATAGTAACCGTGTTCAATGGTATGCGCACCGGCACCAACAGCCACCTGGATCGCCCGGTCCGAACTGGCATGGACCATCACCGGCAACCCGTGTTTCCGGGCCGTGCTCACGATGAAAGCCATTTCTTGTTCATTAAACTGTACAGGGCCGACGCTTCCGGGGTTGTTCAGGCTGACCAGGCCGGATAAAACAACTTTGACCTGGTTTGTCCCCATTTTTTTCAGCCGCCTGATGATCGTTTCCGCCTGGGACACATTCGTAATTCCGTATTCCCCAAGCTTCATGCCGTAGTGGCCCTGGCGGAAAATTGCTTGTCCGGTCGTAACAATATAGGGCAAGGGGGACTGATTGTTCCTCTTGGCGTAGGATTGATACGCCCAGGCGCTGTTGTAGTGGTCGCTGCCATCCCGCACCGCAACGATCCCGGCGTGTAACATATTCTCCAGGCGGCTTTGAATCAGGTGATAAGGAGCCGGCCCGTTAAACCCATTAAACCCGTTTATCCCGTCCAGTACCAGGTGAACGTGGCAGTCGATAAACGCCGGGATTAACAGCTGTTCATCGGGCACCTGTATCAGGTCCCAACCTGACTCGGCTGTGACCGGTGCCTTGGGTTTCACTTGCTCCACGGCCACCACCGTGTTATTTTTGACTTTCACAACCACCTGACGGGGTTTTTGGCCGGGACCCGCTACTGAAGCAGCCACGATGGTGCCGGCATTCCTCGCAAAAGTGTACCTTTGCATATTCCAATCCTTTCCCAGGTGACAAAGGAGACCGTTCTCCTGTCACCCTCCCTTTACACAGAAATAACAGAAATACGGATAACTCAAAACGAAACGAAAACTTCAATTCTCCAACACTATTTTATCATGAAATAAGGGCTGCGCTACAGCCCATTGAAAAACGATTCTATAAAAACGTTGTAACGGCGCGGGGGCTATTTGCAGCTTCACGGTGTGAGCGGGACAATAAAAAGGCTGAGCAGCCTACCCGTTACAAAACTTTATTTTTTGAAACTATTGAAGGGGTTCACTATTTCGTGTAAAATATGACAGACGTTTTTTAATCAGGGGGCAGCCGGTATATCAAAATCCTGGCGCCATTTGCCCGGTTGATTTTGAGCTAAGAGAAAGGAAGGTGAAAGAACGTGAAAAGTGATGGTAAAACGATAATCGTCATTACCGGAGCTTCATCGGGCTTTGGCAAGGATATGGCCATTAACCTGTCAAAGCACAAGAATAACCACGTTGTTTTAACAGCCAGAAGTGAAAGCAAGCTTGTCGAGTTAACCGAAACCATTAACAGCATGGGCGGGAATGCGTGCATGTTTACCGCCGATATTACCGAGGAAAGTGATGTTGTCGCCTTAAGCGAGTACTTAAAAAGCAAGTTCGGGCGGGTAAACGTGCTGATCAATAACGCCGGACTGGGCATTTTCAAACCCCTGATAGAGTTGACTTCCGAGGAATGGAAAGTAATGAACGACACCATGGTTTACGGGACTTTTTTGTGCACCAAGTATATCTTGCCTTTGATACTGGATTCGGAAGAAGACCCCCGCCATATTATTATCAATTCCTCTTTTTGGGGAATCAAAGGGGATACCCCGTTGTGTACGGCATACATTGCCGCCAAATTTGCCCAGCGAGGCCTTTCCTTGTCGCTGCGTGAGGAGCTGCGCTATCACAATATAAAGGTAACCTGCTTAATGCCAGGGAGCATTAACACGCCATTTTTCGATCACGGCGGCGGCTGGCCTCATGACCCCAACAGGATCCTTTCTTCTGAAGAGCTGGCCGAAGTTGTAAACGATATTATTCATTACAAGGGCAACCTGGTGGTTGAAGAAATCGTCATCCAGGGGGTTAATCCCGATTAAATTCAGGCAATATGGGTAATTTTAAACTGCTCTTGTTCCAGCGCCCGGGTTACGCTTGCCGCATCCCGGGTATCCAGCCGGAAAATAATATTCGCTTTGCCGTCATCCAGTTTTTTAACAATCACACTGATAATGTTAACGCCCATGGATTTGATAATCCTTGAGGCACCAGACAGCATTCCGACTTTATCCTCTACCTCCAGGGTCAGCCTAACGCTGGGGTAATTGAAACCGAAAATATCAATAAAAGCCTTGAAAATGTCGCTTTCTGTAATAATGCCCACCAGGTTATCGCCTTCCATAACGGGCAGGGAAGCGATTTTCTTTTCCTGCATGGTAACGGCAGCCTCTTCCAGAATTGCATCGGCGGCAATAACATATATATTTTTTACCATGACCTCTTCAATCCGGATATTTTGAAAGACAAAAATCTGGTTAATTTCAGACAAACTCGTGGCCGGGGAGGGAGATGATCTTAACAGGTCCTGCTTCGTTAAAATGCCCACAATTTTGTTTCCGGATAAAACCGGAAGACGACGTACGGAATGTTCTTTCATCAGCTTAAACGCATCACCGACACAAGCGTCTGGAGAAATGGTTATGGGGTTAACGGACATATAGTCTTTGACAAACAAGATAATCATCTCCTTATCATTAACATTGTCCTTATTATATACAATATTTATTCTAGTGGCAATTATGAAATAGCAAGAGGCAGCGAACCAGGTCGGACACTTTTATAGCCTTATGGCGAAAGCCGAAGGCTTTCTTTTTTTCCACCAACTACCATTGGGACGAAATAATAGGGAATGTATTAAAAGATATTAAAAACATGTTAAGGATGCTTAACAATTGGGCCTGGGGATAAATAGGAAGACTTGCCTTCATTTAATATAATTATATAAAATAGGTTAACATAACAAATTCTGAAAATGAGGAGAACCCAAGTTGAATCCCTCAATTTCAGCAAAAGGGAGGTTACATAATGTTAAGTAGCTTGTGTAGAGGGATAAGTTTGACCTTAATTTGTCTTTGTATTATTGTGTTTTCTTTTGGACAAGCAGGTGAAGCGGCCACAACTCACCGCGTCGCGTCCGGAGATACCCTTTGGCTCATTTCCCAGAGATACAATACCTCGGTTGCTGCGCTTCAAACCGCCAACGGCATTTCCGGCTCCATGATTTACCCCGGGAAAGTCTTAAATATTCCGCCTCGAACCCATACCGTCCAGCGGGGGGACACCATGTGGCTTATCGCACAACGGTACGGGCTAAGTCTTTCTAACCTCATATCTGCAAATCCGGGTGTTTCGCCGACCAATATCTATCCCGGGCAGAGAATTGTGGTTCCCGCTTCCGGGTCGTCAAACGCCGGATCTTCAAACCATCAATTTACCCAACAAGAAATTGATCTGTTGGCCCGCCTGGTTCATTCCGAGGCTGCAGGGGAACCCTATGTTGGACAAGTTGCGGTGGCTGCCTCCGTGTTAAATCGAATAAGAAGTCCCATCTATCCCAACACGGTCAGGGGCGTGGTTTACCAGGTCGCTTATGGTTATTATCAGTATTCCCCCGTACTGGACGGGAGAATTAACCTGCCGGCCAACAGAACCGCTTACCAGGCCGTAAATGATGCCCTGGGAGGCTGGGATCCGTCAAGAAATGCCCTGGGATTTTATAACCCCAGAAAAACCAGCAACCAGTGGGTGCGTCAACAAACCGTTACAACGGTTATTGGAAACCATATATTCTTCAGGTAGTTCATGGAAACCTCGTATTTGGCTATACTGACAAAACCCCCTGGGGAAAAACGACCAGGGGGTTTTTGTGTGTAAAAATGAATTCCGATCATTGGTATGGCTTTAAAAATATTAGGGTAGAGTAAGTTTATTGGGAGATATATGATATAAAGCTTTAGTTAGCCGGCAAACCGTGGTATTATTTACCTGTGAAGATGATGAAAGAAACAAAGCCTGCCCACGGTATAAAGTGATAAATAATATCTATTGACAATTTATATTAAGTGCATATATAATTATGGCCAGACCACACTTTTTCTTGATTAATCAACTAAAGGAGATGAAAATATGGAACTAAAAGGAAGTCAAACAGAAAAAAATCTTTTAACAGCTTTTGCTGGCGAATCCCAGGCCAGAAACAGGTACACCTATTATGCCAGCCAGGCAAAAAAAGAAGGATACGTGCAAATTTCAAATGCCTTTGAGGAAACAGCGGCACAGGAAAAAGAACATGCCAAAAGGCTGTTTAAATATCTGGAAGGGGGAGAAGTCGAAATTACTGCGGCTTTTCCAGCCGGGGTTATCGGCTCAACCGCCGAAAATCTGAAAGAGGCGGCCGGCGGTGAAAATTACGAGTGGAATGAAATGTACCCCGGTTTTGCCAAGGTTGCCCGGGAAGAAGGATTTAAGGAGATTGCCAACACCTTCGAGGCAATCGGTATTGCAGAAAAACAACATGAGCGGCGCTTTCAAGGTTTCCTGGAAAACTTGGAATCAGGAACCGTCTTTAAAAAAGCAGAACCTGTAGTCTGGCGCTGCTTAAACTGCGGCTATGTGGAAGAAGGAAAAGAAGCCCCGGAAATGTGTCCCTCCTGTGACCACCCCCGGGATCACTTTGAAGTGCTCTGCGAAAACTGGTAAGATGAATGAACGACCTTACGGTAAAACAGGAGGAAAGCACGATAAAGGCGTGCTTTCCTTTTTTCCTGCAAAAACTTCCTTTTCCAAAGGCAGGATAGCATCCCGCCTATCTTGAAAATATGGTATACTGGATATAACATGCGCTAAACTGCTCAGCACTTTTTTATGGGAAGCACGGAGAAGCACAGGGGAAGCACAGGGACGGTTCTGGTGCTTCCGTAGCGAAGCGGAGGACGGGGGGAAGCACGGAGAGAGGGAAGCAGGTAGCACGAGGACGCGGGAAGTACAGGGAAGCACGGGGACGGTTCTGGTGCTTCCGTAGCGAAGCGGAGGACCGAATGGGAAAGCAACAGAACCGTCCCCATGCTTCCCTATATACGCAATGAGCTGGCAGACTGGGCAGGTACCTATTCTTCATTTTTAGGAGGGTTTCGAAATGGAAAACATGAAAGAGCTTGTTAATTTTTGGTCTTACAACCATTTTAAGATTAACACGTTAATCAAGTTACTTATTAAAAAAGGGGTTATCACGAAAGAAGAATTTCTCGAGGAACTGGAAGCAAGCGGGCTGGATGAAACCATCAAGGAAAACTATATAAAACGCCTTGAAAAGGATTTGAAATAGTGACAACACAAAAGAGCCCAAAAAGGGCTCTTTGTTTATAGCATCTTTTCATACCCACAGGCTTTTCCCGGAGCCAATACCTGGGAAGCGAAAATCCATTTCCGTACTAACCGGTTTTGTGATTCGCATTATCCCTGATGTGCCTGACCTTGTACGTGCTGTCGTTAATCTTGTGAATTTCCCCTATCAGCGGCAGCTTTAACTCGACTTCCTGCTTCGTCATCACGGGAAACCCGTAAAACAGATTATGATGTTTGAGGGCTTTATTTTCCTGCAGGCGTTTTTTCACAAAGGCCAGGTGGTCCTGTATTCTCTGCGAATTATACCCGTTGAACGCGGGCAGGTCAGTTGCTGCAGCCTGGCTTATATGGCCCGCAAAATAAGGATCGATTTCAAAGCCGATGCTGTTTCTGCCGCTGGCCATGGCAGCAAACATGGTGGTTCCTGTGCCCAGAAAGGGGTCTAAAACGGTGTCACCCATGACAGAGTACATATTGATCAGGCGAAAGGGCAGGACAAAAGGATACGCAGCGCTTCTTTGGCGGAGGTGTTTATCCTTTTCCCCTGTGTCCTGGCGGACCCCCTTAAAATCCCAAAGGTCGGAAAACCAGGCGTTTCGTTCTTCCCAGAAAATAGCGCTTTCCTTTCGGTTGTGCTTCTCGGTTTCCGAGGAAAAAACCCTTTTGCCGCCTTTGCGGAAGATGAGGATGTATTCGTGTTCCAATGTTACATAAGCACCGGCGGGGAGCATGCCCGACCCCATAAACTTGTTGGGCGCATTGGTCTGCTTTCTCCACAGGACCAGCGGCAGGGCATCAAAGCCCATTTCCAGAACGTGCTCCGTGATCCGGGAATGATTGGGGAAGA
>SKMY01000260.1 GCA_007120815.1 Syntrophomonadaceae bacterium
AAGTTATCCGTCTGAAACGTGATGAAGTGGCCTTGCAGGTGTTTAATGGCGGAAGGGGTGTATCCACCGGGGATGAGGTCAGATTTTTGGGGGAACCCATGAAGGTTTCCTTTTCCGATAACCTTTTAGGGCGGATCTTTGATGGTTCAGGACGACCACGGGATGGGGGCCCTGAACTCACTGATTCTATGATTGAAATCGGCGGTCCTTCCGTCAACCCCGCCAAGCGTATTATTCCTCGCAACATGGTTCGCACCGGGATTCCTATGATCGACCTTTTTAATACGCTGGTGGAGTCACAGAAACTGCCTATCTTTTCTGTTTCGGGAGAACCTTATAACGAACTTTTAGCCAGGATTGCCCTGCAGGCTGAGGTTGACCTGATTGTTCTCGGAGGTATGGGGCTTAAATACGATGACTATCTTTTCTTCAAGGATACCCTGGAAAAGGGTGGCGCGCTCTCCCGGACAGTCTTTTTTGTGCATACCGCTGCTGACCCTGTGGTGGAATCCCTGCTGGTGCCTGATATTGCTTTAGCAGTAGCGGAAAACTTTGCCATCCAAGGCAAGCGGGTACTGGTGCTGCTGACGGATATGACCAACTTTGCCGATGCTATGAAAGAAATTGCTATTACCATGGAGCAGGTTCCGTCTAACCGTGGGTACCCCGGAGACCTTTATACCCAGTTAGCTTCCCGCTATGAAAAGGCTGTTGACTTTGAGGGGTCAGGTTCCATCACTGTCCTTGGGGTGACGACCATGCCCGGGGATGATGTTACCCACCCGGTCCCGGATAACACCGGCTACATTACTGAGGGCCAGTTTTATCTGCGCAATGGCCGCATCGAACCATTCGGCTCCCTCTCCAGATTAAAACAGCAGGTAAACGGAGATACCCGGTCAGATCACCGTGCCATTATGGACGGCATGATTAAATTGTATGCTTCCTATAAAGAGTCGTTGGAGAAGAAATCCATGGGTTTTAAAATGTCGGACTGGGACGAGAAGCTTTTGACTTATGGCGATATGTTTGAACGGGAAATGATGGATCTTTCCGTTAACATTCCCCTGGAGTCCGCCTTAGATAAAGGCTGGGAAATTATGGCCAGCTGCTTTGCGCCGGAGGAAACAGGGTTAAAGTCGGAACTGATTGCCGAATACTGGACGGATAAGGTGTAGGCTATGGCAAAAATAAAATTTACTAAAAATGAATTAAAAAAACAAAAAGATGAGCTCAAAAGGTTCCAGCGCTATTTGCCCACACTGGTTCTGAAGAAGCAGCTGCTGCAGATGGAGATACGGCAAGTTGAGGTGCAAATAAAAGAGAAACGCCTGGAGCGGGAAAACATGTACGCGGAGCTGTTGGGTTGGGTTCATGTATTTGGAGAGGAGATGAACCTTGCCGAGCTGGTCAAAGTAAAAGAGGCAGATTTAGGCTCCACCAACATCGCCGGAGTGGATATCCCTGTTTTTCAGGGAATTATGTATGAGAAGATTCCCTATGACCTTATGGTATACCCCCTGTGGGTGGATGCCGGTATCAAAAAGCTGAAAGAAATTGTTTCTACAGATATGGAACTGTCTGTCCTGGAAAAGCAGGCAGACTTACTTGGAGATGAGCTAAGAGTTACCACACAACGCGTTAACCTGTTCGAAAAGGTAAAGATACCTGAAACAAAGGAAAACATCAGGCGTATCAACATTTTCCTTGGTGATCAGCAGACAGCAGCCGTTGTGCGGGGCAAGATGTCTAAAAGTAAACTGGTCAGGGGGGCGTAAGCGATGATTATTGAGATGAAAAAAATATCGATGGTTGTCCAAACCAAAGATAAAGAATCAACGCTTGATTCGCTGGGTGAGCTTGGCCTTGTCCACTTGGAGGACTTTCAGTCTTCTTCCCCCGACGTAGAGAATGCTATGGCCAAAAAGAACAGGGCGGAAACTGCCTATACTTTTTTGGCGGAATTCAAAACCAAGGAGGAACTGCCCCCACCATCTTTAAGTCCGGCTGAGGCGGTAGAGGATGTATTGCAACTCAGGGAGAATCTTCAGGCCGTCAGGGAGCGGGCAGCATTTTTGGACAAGAGAATTGCTGAACTGGAAAGCTGGGGGGATTTTGATCCCGAAGACTTTAAATTCCTCGCGGCCAAAGGCTACCATCTTAAAATCTACACTGTTTCCCGTGATAAAATCGAAAGAATTAATGATATCGAGGGTGACGTAGTGGTTTTAAGAGAGGACAAAAAAGGTCTCGTTTTTGCCCATATTACCAGCGAGCCCGTGACCCTGGAGGATTTTGACGAATTTATCATCCCCGCGCAAAGCCTCAGCGCTATGCGGGCAGAAAAAAATGAATTATCGGAGAAAATCGCGGAACTTACGGGAAAAGCACAAAATTATTATGGCCTCAGGCCTGCTCTTAAGGTCTATGTGGATAGTTTGGAGTCGAATCTGCAATATTGGATTGCTAAAGCAAATGCGATGGATGAAGGAAACCTCACGGCTGTCATTGGTTATCTGCCAGTTGACAGGACAGAGGCCGTACAAAGTTGGGCTCGCCAAAATTCTGTCGCCATAGCCATAACAGATCCTGACCCGCCAGACCCCATACCCACTCTGGTCCGCAATCCCAGGTGGCTAAAAATTGTCGAACCCGTTTTTAAGTTTATGGGGACGGTGCCCGGCTATAAAGAATTGGATATCAGCTTAGTTTTTCTTTGTTTTTTCACCATATTTTTTGCCATGATTATCGGAGATGCTGCCTATGGTGCCATCTTTGTTCTGGGAGGATTAGGGTTAGTATTCTACTACAGCAAGTTCAAAAGAGAGAAGCCCCCTTTGGCCGCATGGCTTTTTACCTTACTTGGTATGGCCACAGTAGTTTGGGGGAGTATAACCGGTTCCTG
>SKMY01000161.1 GCA_007120815.1 Syntrophomonadaceae bacterium
GGGTCTGCAGGAGGCGGAAGTTGTCCCGCTGGTGCAGGCCGATACTGGGTTCATCCAGGATATAGATCACGCCGGTAAGCCCGGAACCAATCTGGGTTGCCAGCCGGATGCGCTGGGCTTCTCCGCCGGAAAGGGTCGTGGCACTCCGTCGCAGGGTCAGGTAGCCCAATCCCACGTCCAGTAAAAACCCCAGGCGCGCCGTGATTTCCTTGAGCACCTGGCGGGCGATATAACGCTCTTTCTCCGTTAACTCCAGCCGGTTAATAAACGCCATGCTCTCTTCCACGGTCAAGTCTGTCAGTTCAGAGATGTTCTTACCGCCCAGGGTAACGGCCAGGCTGGAGGCCTTAAGACGTTTCCCACCGCAGCCCGGACAGGGTTTGCTGCTCATGTAGCGGGCCATCTCTGCCCGGCTTTCGTCGGTTTCCAGTTCCCGGTACTTCTGCTGCAGCAGCCCCAACACGCCGGGGAACGCCCGGTTGTACTGACGGGTCCTGCGGCGGTAAGGGCTGGCGTAACGAAAGGCAAAGGGCTCCGGAGAACCGTGGAACACCTGCTCTTTTTCTACCGCTGAGAGGGCTTCAAAGGGCTTACTCAGGTCGATACCCTGCTGTTCTGCGAAGGCTTCCAGGAACTGCCGCTGGAACGTGGTGAAGCTCCCCTTCCAGGGATGTATAGCCCCTTCCGCAATAGACAGTTCAGGGTTGGGAATAACCAGGTCAGGATCAAATTCCAGGGTAATGCCAAGCCCGCCACAATCAGAACAAGCTCCGTATGGACTGTTAAAGGAAAACATCCGGGGAGAAAGCTCTTCGAAACTGAACCCGCAGTCGATACAGGCGAAATTGCTGCTGTACAGGCGTTCATCTCCATCCACCTGTTGAACGATAACCAGGCCGTCTCCTAAATCCAGGGCTTTTTCCAGGGAATCGGCCAGCCTGGATTCCACACCCTGGCGGACAATCAGCCGATCGATCACCACTTCGATGTTGTGTTTCTTGTTTTTGTCCAGCTTGATGGATTCCTCCAGCTCCCGGATCTCCCCGTTCACACGGACACGAACGTAGCCTTTTCGCCCCAGCTCTTCAAAAAGTGCGCTGTATTCTCCCTTGCGCCCGCGCACCAGGGGAGCCAGCACCTGGAGGCGGGTGCTTTCAGGCAGCAGAAGCAACTGGTCAACCATCTGTTGGACCGTCTGGCTGGAAATAAGCTTGCGGCAGTGGGGACAGTGGGGCCGTCCGACTCGAGCGAAGAGCAGCCTGAGATAGTCATATATTTCTGTAACGGTACCGACAGTGGAGCGGGGGTTGCGAGACGTGCTTTTTTGATCGATGGAAACCGCCGGGGACAACCCTTCAATAAAATCCACGTCGGGTTTATCCATTTGCCCCAAAAACTGCCGGGCATAGGCAGAAAGGGACTCCACATAGCGGCGCTGTCCCTCAGCATAAAGGGTATCAAAGGCCAGGGAGGATTTCCCTGAACCACTCAACCCGGTAATGACAATAAATTTATTTCGGGGCAGGGTGAGATCAATATTTTTTAAATTGTGCTCCCTTGCGCCTTTAATTACAATGTTATCCATTTACGCTTCCTCCGTAGTAGTATAGAAAACCGGGTCTTGGTGCAGGCTCATCCCGGCAGGGTGCCCTTTCGGCTGCGCACCAGGGCCGTGCGGCTCAAGTAAAAGGTCATGCCAAAAGCCAGCAAACAGGCGAAAAGACCGATCAAAAAAGCCGGGTTAAAGCTCCCCAACCGGTCGGCCAGGTAGCTGGCCACAAAGGGGCCCAATCCACCGCCAATACCAACAGCCGTGAAGAGAAGGCCGTAGTTAACCCCAAAGTTTTCCAGGCCAAACAAGTCCGCAACGGCATTGGGGAACACCGTAAACAAGCTTCCATAACTAAAACCGAAAAATACGGTAGCCAGGACAACCCCCGGCCAACCACTTACCAACATGTAAAAGACCATAGACAAAGACATCCCCACAAGCAGCACTTTGATGGCAAACATATAGCCCACCTTATCCGTCATGATTCCTCCGCCCAACCGGCCCGTTGCACTGAACAAGGCAAAAAATGATACCAGGAGATAGCCGGACTCAATTTTGAAGTTTGTTTCGGCAATAGGAACCAGGTTTGCCACCAGCATCAGGCCCGTTCCCGCCGAAAAAGCCATCATAAACCATAGGATAATAAAGGCGGGCTGCTTGATCGTCTGGGTCCATCCAAGGGAGGGAACAGGTTTTGGCGGGTACTCCACAACACCCGGCTTTTCCTCGAGAACGGATGTTTTTCCTGTATCCGGTACAGACAGAAAGCGGGAAAGAAACAAAATCAAGACCAGCAAAGCCAGTCCCCAAATGACAAAGGTGCTGAAAATCCCCAAACGGACCAGCAGTCCATTGATTATCGGGGAGAGCACCAGGGCGGCGATACCGTGGCTGGTTACCACAATACCGGTAATGAGGCCGCGCCTTTCCGGGGGAAACCACTTAATGGCCGCAGGAGTAACTGCCGAATACCCGAAAGCCAATCCGGCACCATATAAAATGCCAAAAGACAACGCCACACCCAAAGGGGTGAGAAAAAAAGCGCTGAGCAAGAGTGCTGCACCTGTAAGAATACCGCTTAGCATAGCCCCGTAGCGGGGCCCGACCCGGTCCTGGAAGCGCCCCGCAAAAGCCATAACCATTGCAAAGGTAAAGATTAAAATGGTATACGGCATGGCACCTGCCGTTTTGGACCAGCCCAGGTCGCTGATCAGGCTGCCGGCAAAAACAGACCAGGCATAGGAGGTGCCCACAGCAAAGTTGATCAACGAGCCGGCGATGGTTACTTTTGTTCCCTGGTAAAGCATGTCAGAGTCTCCTTAGATAGATCAAAGATGGCGATTCCAAGGAA
>SKMY01000075.1 GCA_007120815.1 Syntrophomonadaceae bacterium
CTGTTTGCAGGGATTCCCATCGTGCTTGCGGCCAATTTCATGGTTGGGGGGTCGCTGATTCCCACCAGCATCGCCATTGAGGGCCTGGCGCCGGTGTTCGTCTACGGGTTCTTCGGGCAGATCTTCTGGATGTTCGGAGGAATCGCCCTGCTTATCCTGATCGGAAGATCCAACTTTGTTCGCATTCTGGCTCCCGGAATGGCCGGCGGGCTTTCCCACTCGGGGTTAACCGGAGCCTGTACAGCAGGGGACCTGGGCATAAAAGCGGCCATGAGAGCACCTATCATGATCAATGTTCCATTTTTCGGCCATATCTTCGTGTTTTCAATCCTGGCCGTTAGCGCCCAACAGGGGAAACTCCTCTGGGGCTGGGCTTTATTGGTTTTAGCAGCGGGACTAATTATTACCGCTTTGTCTTTTAGGACGCTATCCAGGGCGGACGGAAACGACGCCAAAGAAGTCAAGGGGCTGATGCAGTTTTCCTTTGGATGGCAGCTTACCGCTGTTTTTGGAGGCTTGCTCATGCTGGCTGCAGCCCAAATGCCGATTAATTACGCGGCTATGGCGCAAAGTTCTGCCCTTTCCCATTTCGGTCTTTTTGCTGCGACCCAGGGTGGGATGTTTGGAGAAACAGCCGCAACGCTGATTCCATTCATCTTTGCCATGCCTTTCCTGGTCCACCCCCTGGTATTTGGAATGTTTGGTAAGGCCATGCAAAGAGACGGGCAAATGCCCGAAAAAATTGTTTACGTTTTTGCATCCATCGGACTCCTCGGGGTCTTGTATGCCTTAATTTTTATTTAACACACAAAACGCTTCAAACGGTTTCGAATATAAAACAACGGGCCGACTGGAACCCCGCATCTTTAGAGAGGGTGGTCGGCCTGTTGTTTTATTCGCCTCTAAACACAAGTTATTTCTGTCTGAGTGCACGGTGGGCAATATCTTTCCGAAAGTAGGCGCCTTCAAACTGGACAATTTCCGACATTTTATAGGCCTTTTCCACCGCATTTTTTAAAGAAGGACCCCATGCAGTCAACCCCAGCACCCGGCCGCCGGATGTAACAACCCGGTTACTTTCCAGGGTCGTGCCAGCATGAAAAACCATGGCATCATCTATCCCGGCGGTATCCGACAATCCGGTTATTTCTTTCCCTTTTTCATACGTTCCAGGGTAACCTTTTGAAGCCATCACCACGCAGACGCAGTGATTATTATGCCATTCCGGCGGATCTATAGCACGGAAATTACCCCGGGCGCCCTCATATAAAAGGGGAAGCAGGTCCGACTTCATGCCGGGAAGAATGACCTGGGCCTCGGGGTCGCCAAACCGGACATTGAATTCCAGCACATTTATGCCTTCCCCGGTAATGATAAGGCCGACAAAAAGAACGCCCCTGTACGTAATCCCTTCGGCAGCCAGCCCGTTAAACACGGGTTCCAGGATTAAACGTTCCACCTCTTCCTGGTCTTGTTGGGATAATAAAGGAGCCGGAGAGTAAGCACCCATTCCCCCGGTATTGGGGCCCCTATCACCGTCAAATATGGCCTTGTGATCCTGGGCAGAAGGTAGTGTTATGTAAGATGTGCCGTCGGTGATAGCAAACACGGACACTTCCTCTCCCTGCAAAAATTCTTCTATTATCAACCGGTTTCCGGCCTCTCCGAAAACTTTTTCTTCCATTATCATGTGGACAGCCCGAGAGGCCTCCTCGTAATGACCAGCGATAATCACACCCTTGCCTGCCGCCAGGCCGTCGGCTTTTACCACGGTGGGATAGCGAACATCTTTTAAGTACACATACGCGTCTCCTGGATTTTCAAACACCTCATATGCCGCCGTGGGAATGTTGTGCCGGGTCATAAACTCCTTGGCCCATACTTTGCTCCCTTCCAGCACGGCTCCGCTGCGGTCCGGGCCGAAAATAAGCTGGCCGTTTTCCACGAAAAGATCGACAATGCCTTCCATCAGGGGGGCTTCCGGGCCCACAACGGTTAAGTGAATGCCCTTCTCCCGGGCAAACTTTTGTAGCCCTTCAACATCGTCCGCCTGAATAGATACACATTCTGCCAGGGAAGCAATGCCCGCATTGCCCGGTGCGCAGAACATTTTATTGACCTCCGGACTTTGGGAAAGTTTCCATATTAAAGCATGCTCTCGGCCGCCTCCCCCGACAATGAGTACATCCATCTGATTAACCTCCTGCCCAATTTAATCGTGCTAGGAATTAACATGTAGTGTTCAGAAAAACTTGCAAAAGCTTGAAAAAGCCGTGAGGTTAGTGCTTAAAATATCTTTTTCCAGTAAAAACCATGGCAATATGGTACTGCTCACAGGCATCAATCACTTCTTCATCCCGGTTGGATCCGCCCGGCTGAATCACAGCGGTAATTCCGCTTTGTGCGGCCAATTCGACACCGTCTTTAAAGGGGAAAAACGCGTCTGAAGCCATAACGCTCCCCCGCGCTTCCTGACCGGCCTGGGCCAGGGCAATTTTTACCGCACCAACCCGGCTCATCTGACCGGCACCGATACCCAGGGTTTGTTCTCTCTTGGCTACAACAATGGCATTGGAGTTTACATGCCTAACTGTTTTTAGGGCAAAAATTAAATCTTTCACTTCCTGGTCCGTCGGTTTTCTTGAAGTGGCCGCCCGCCATGTTTCCGGATTGTATTGCTCAACGGAATCCTCCTGCAGCAAAAGCCCTCCGCTTACTTTTTTCAAGTCCATTCCTTTTTCAGGAAAATCGGTTAATAACGGAATGGTCAGCAAACGGATGTTTTGTTTCTTTGAGAGAACATCCAGGGCTGCAGAGGAAAAGGAGGGAGCAGCAATCACTTCCAGGAAAATATCTGACATTTTCCTGGCTGTCTCTTCATC
>SKMY01000235.1 GCA_007120815.1 Syntrophomonadaceae bacterium
AAGCCTTGAACCGTTCCTTCCAGCTGGCTTTGACACCCGGAGGGGCCAGGGCCTGGTTCCTGTAAGAGAGATAAAAAATGGTTGCCATGTAGAAAAGCATGAGAATAATCCCCGGTATGATGCCGGCAATGAATAACTTGCCGATGGATTGTTCTGTTGCGATGCCATAGATGATGAAGATAACGCTGGGCGGGATTAATACACCCAGGGCTCCCCCGGCAGCAACACTGGCTGTAGACAATGAATCATCATAATTATATTTTTTCATTTCTGGTAGGGCAATGGCGCCGATTGTAGCCGCAGTTGCAGTGTTAGAACCGCAAACGGCACCGAAAAAAGCGCATGTAGCTTGAGTTGCAATGGCCAGACCGCCAGGAAGGTGCCCGAGAAGCTTATATGCAAAAAGGTATAGCCTCGAACCGATGCCCGAGTGAAAAGCTAAGAAACCCATCCAGACAAACATGGGAATCACGCTTAATGAATATGAAGAAAACGTGGAGTAGGTTTCAATAGCCACCATCCTGAAAGCAGCTGTAGGGGAAATGAGATAGCTGAAGCCGGCAAATCCGACCAGGGCCATGGCGTAAGCGATGGGCACTTTTAAAATCAAGAGCGTAAAAAAGACGACAATGCCGGCCATTCCTGCAAGTAATGGGCTCACCGCTCTGCATCTCCCTTTATGGCCTGGACAAGATGAAACAACAGGACCAGGGAAAGGGCCATTATACCGAATGATACCAGGAATACAAAAGGATAGAAGGGAATCTGGGTCGTTGATGACACTTCCCCGCTTTTAGCTATGCTGCTGCCATAGGCAGCAGTGCTCCATGCCATCAAGCCAATAAATAGAAAAGATATGGTTTTTAGGCTAACATCCGCTATCATTTTAACCTTCCGTGGAAAGCGCTCAAACATGAAACCTACGGAAATATGCCCTTCCATTAAGGCGCAATGAGCCAGTGAAAACGCAATAACAACAGAAACGATGTACCCTACAAACTCATATGTTCCCATAAAAGGACGAGAAAATACGGTTCTTAATATGACGTTTCCGATAATCAGGGTGACTGCAGCCACCAGGCACCAACCGGCAACAGCATCAATGATTTGGCTGATCCCCTTGACAGTTTTTTTAAACGGGCCCATTTAATTTGGTTTCCTCCATTATCTATCAAAATATTAAAATTAACGGTAGATTTCATTAAATTGATCGGCCAGCGTGTTAACTTTTTCCATGATATCGGCCCCCGGAAGCCCTTTTTCTTCCATTTTTTTAATAAAATCATCTTGCAGCGGCATGACACGCTCTATCCAGCGTTCGGCTTCCGCCTCGCTCAACACAATGACTTCTTGACCGGTTTCTTCAACGGCCCACTTCAGGGCTGATTCATTTTGAAGATCCCAAAGGCCAATGGCAATGCTTTCATGAATGTGTTCACTGACCTCTTCAATGGTGGTCTGGAGCTCAGGGGAGAGGCTGTTCCATTTTTCCAGGTTCATGGTAATAAAAAACAAGGTGTTGTATAAAAAAGGCGTTTGAGTGATATAGTCGGTTACTTCCGCGTGTCTCCACCCCTGCAGCACCTCAACGGGAGCCAGGTTGCCTTCAACAATACCCCGGGAAAGGGCCTCGTAGGTCTCCGGCTGGGACATGCCGACGGGAGTGGCTCCAAGGGCTTGTAGGGTTTGTGCGCTTAGGCCGGTTGCACGAATTTCTAAATTTCTCAGGTCATCCAGGTTGTGTACAGGAACCCGGGTAAAAAGGTCGCCAGGGCCGGTTGCAAAAACCATTAACAACTTGGTGTCCTGCACTTCTTCAGGGTTTAATTCTTTGATGCCTTCCCAGGCTACCTTGCTGGCTGCTTTCGAGTTTAAATAAGTGATGCCGGGCAGTTCAAAGGCTTCTAAAACGGGAAAGCGTCCGCGGGTATAAGTAAAACATGAAAGGCCGATATCAGCTATCCCGGAAACAACACTTTCATAGGTTTCTGGTGCATTTACCAGGGTTTCTCCGGGGTATGATTCGATTTTTATTGCGCCCTCCGTTGCGTCCTGAATTGCTTCAATCCATTTTTGAACCAGTTCTGTTTCAACGGGGTGCGTTGCAGGGAAAAAGTGACCCATATTCAATGAAATGGTGTCTTGGGGTGCAGGGGATTCTTGCTCTCCGGTTGTTGCCGGGCTTCCGCATCCTCCGGTGAAAGCCATCAAAACCAAAAATCCAATGAGCGCACAACGTGCAAAACCAGGTTTCTTTTTCATTGCTTTTCCTCCTAAAAGAATTGTTGGTAAAAAGAAAAGTGTTTATTAAAGAAAAAAAGCATTCCATAGGAATGCGGTACAACCATAAACCACCAGTCAGTGATTACTGATATGTGCTACCGTATTACCGTTCTGTCTATGGAAAAGGAAACAAATGTATGATAGGGACTTTTTACCGTACTACCGTGCAACAGATTCTCAGTCTGCCCTTACTAATATTCTTTACCAAGACAAAATACCCTTTTGTTTGAAAATAAAAATTTCTTCCCATATTAATTACAGTGTATGAACAGCCCTAACCTTGATTGGCGATTTCCTCCTGGAGCACCCTTTTTTCCACTTCACCTTTGGGCGTGAGAGGAAGAGAATCACGAAAAGAAAACTGCCTGGGGATTTTAAAATCAGTAAGGAATTGGCCCAGGTAGTCAATTATTTCAGACTGTTTAAAAGTTTTTCCGGGTTTCGGGACAATAAAAGCCCTGCCTATTTCCCCAAGAACTTGATCCGGAACCCCACAAACAGCAGCCATTTGGATTTGGGGATGCCTTTTCAGTTTTTCCTCAATTTCCTGGGGGAAAACAGTAAATCCTGCAGTGATGATCATGTCTCGCTCGGAAT
>SKMY01000125.1 GCA_007120815.1 Syntrophomonadaceae bacterium
AGGTACAGTAGACGGCTTACCCAGGTCTTCAAAGGAAATACCGAGTTTATCCATAACCTGGGCTGCTGCAGCATACGATTCCGGATGAACCGCGCTCCTGTCAAAGTAATTATCCGCATCAGGGATTCGGAGAAAACCCGTGCACTGTTTAAATATAGCGGGACCCAGCCTGGGGACTTGTTTTAATTCCTCCCGGCTCCTGAATGAGCCGTGCTCTTCCCTGTATTTAACGATATGGGAGGCGATGGTTTTATTGATTCCAGCAATGGTGCCTAAAAGAGGAGCCGATGCGGTATTCAAATCAACCCCTACCTGGTTTACACAGGACTCCACCACGCCGTCTAGAACATCTTTCAGCCTTTTCTGGTTCACGTCGTGCTGGTACTGGCCCACACCAATAGAGCGCGGGTCGATTTTGACCAGTTCTGCCAGGGGATCCTGCAGCCGCCTGGCGATAGAAATTGCACTTCTCTCGGCTACATCTAAGTCGGGAAACTCCTCCTGGCCAAGTTTTGACGCCGAATAAACGCTTGCCCCTGCTTCATTAACAATAGTATACTGCACGTCCAAACCGTTGGTCGAAAGGATTTCCGCGATGAACGCTTCGATCTCCCTGCAGCCGGTCCCATTTCCAATGGTAACGGCGTTTATCTAGTGAGTGTTAATCTTTTCGACAACGGTGCTGGCAGATTTCTCTTTTTCGTTTCTGGGCGGGATGGGGAATATCACGGCAGTATCCAGCACTTTTCCCGTTTCATCAACGCAGGCAATTTTTGAACCAGTCCTGATCCCGGGGTCTATAGCCAAAATCCGCTTCCCATAAACCGGCGGAACCATTAACAGGTTTTTCAGGTTGTCTTTGAATACCTTCAGCGCCTGCTCCTCCGCTTTCTCCGTCAGTTCACTGCGAATTTCCCGCTCCAGTGACGGGTACAGCAATCGCTTCCAACCGTCTGCAATGGCTTCTTGTAAATATTGGGCAGCTTGTTCACTGAACTCTTTTTTAATGAAGAACTCCTGGATAACGGCCAGGGCATCATCTTGGAGAAACTCAATTTTTACCTGCAGAACATCTTCTTTCTCTCCCCTGTTGAGCGCCAAAACCCTGTGGGGTTGAATTTTTTTGCACGGTTCCCGAAAATCCGCATACATTTCATAATTCCCGGGGGAGTCACTTTTAGCCTTGGACACCACATCCCCCTTGTTAAAAATCAGATCCCGCAAACGCTTTCTTACTTTTGGTTCTTCGGATACCGTTTCAGCGATAATATCCTTGGCCCCCTGGAGGGCCTCTTCCACCCCGGTCACTTCTTTTTCTTCATTTAAGTAATCTTTTGCCTTGTTTGCCAGATCATCTTCGCCGGCAAGCATTAAATCCGCCAGAGGTTTGAGCCCTTTTTCAAATGCGATAACCGCCCGGGTCCTTTTTTTAGGGCGATACGGGCGGTAAATATCATCCAGTTCCGTTACAGTCCCGGCCAGATAAATCGCCTTTTCGAGCTCGGGGGAGAGGATTTCTTTTTCCGCCAATATCCTCAGGATATCGGTTTTCCTTTTTTCAAAGTTGCGGTATCGGATCAATTTTTCATGCAGCGTTCTTACGCTTTCATCGGACATATTGCCGGTAATTTCTTTTCTGTACCTGGCAATAAACGGTACCGTGTTCCCTTCATCGATTAAGGCCGCGGTTTTTGCGATGTAATTGATGTCGATTCCCATTCCATCGGCAATTCTTTTAAAGACGGTTTCATATTCGGACACACCCATTCCCCTTCCCTGGCATACTTAACATTATTATACTACAGGATGGCGCTTGGAAAAACCGCAACCACTTGATTACAAAAAGAAGAACGAGTGTTGATAAATATTGTGGCCATAAACAAAATGGAAGGATTTTTAAACTCTTTAGAGAATTTAATAATGTGGATTAATTTTTGCAATTTTCCGGACAACTATCTCTCCCCAACGAACTTTATTCGTTTTTACCTGAGCTCAAGTTCAAGACAGCTACCCGTTCATTTAACAACCTAAATCAAAAGCCCTGTGTTCCAACAATACCAAGAAGGTGGACAAAATGGGTAAAAATGTCTATCTATTTCCCAAAAATCAAAAACAGGTGGCTCAGCTCTGGACAAAGTTTATGACTGATAACATAAACTACCACGAGCTAACAACATATGAAAAAAGCCTGATTGAAGAATGGGTAAAATTTAAAGAATTAAACGTTGATGTATATAAAAAATATGGCACTGCGCTATCTGCTGATGGATTTAGAAAAAAGTTGGAGGCAAACCAGCAGTTAGTCAATAAATCAACACCGGTACTGAAAAACATCGCTGACCTGTTAAATAATGTTCCGTTAATCATCGTGCTGGCTGACCGTGAAGGAAATATTCTCAAAGTCTTCGGAGATCCCAAGGTAAAAAAAAGTGCTGAAAGGGTACACTTTTCTGAAGGTGGTTCCTGGTCCGAGGTCCTGGCTGGAAATAACGGTATCGGTACAGCTATTGAAAAAAAGGCGCCGGTCCACATCTTTTCCAGCGAACATTATTGTGAAAACTGGCAGACATTTAGCTGTGCGGGTTCGCCGATATTAAATAACTACACAGGGGAAGTGCTGGGTGTCATTGAGATTACCACGAGCGCCTGCGATTTTAGAGATGATTCGCTGGGCCTGGTTCATTCCCTGTTCAACCAAATCCAACTCATTTACAAGGTGGAGTTTGAAGCGGACCAGTTTAACCTGATCAATACGTTTTTGAAGTATGAGGAAAAGTATACAACGGATAATATTATTGTTGTTGATTCGATGGGAAACGTGGTGCGGAAAAGCAAGAAATCCCTGGAGCTCATCTTGGACAACCAGCTCAATGAAGAC
>SKMY01000072.1 GCA_007120815.1 Syntrophomonadaceae bacterium
TACCCGGACGATTACACGGAGAGAAGCCTGGGCATTGAACGGTTAGCCGCATACGGCCAGCGCTGTTCCTCCCTTGGGGAGTTTCTGGAATCACTTACACTGGAAGAGACCTTGATCATGGACAACGTAAAAGAAGCCTTTGAAGACAAAGATATTCTCACCCTATCGACGATTCACAGCGCCAAGGGAAAAGAGTGGGGGACCGTATTTCTTATCGGCAACAACGAAGGGCAGTTTCCATCCCCAATGGGCCTAAAAAACATTGAAGAAGAACGGCGTTTGTTTTATGTCGCAACTACCCGGGCGAAAGATTACCTGTATCTGACGGCTTCAGAAGAAAACTATAGAGGTTGGGAGCGTTTTGTCGGGGGTCCTTCTCAGTTTGTAAAAGAACTCCCCATGGACTGTTACCAGTTGCTGGAAAACCCTTACGATGGTTACTATTGAGAAGATGTCTCCCTTAAAATACCCATGAGTTCCTGGTATTCATTTATGATATCTGTAGGGTTGGGCTCAATGGTCAAAATAGACTTTTTTTCCAGTGCCTGAAGGGCTTCAGCGTTTTCCAGGATCAACGTGCATAACTTGATCAGTTGCTGCCGATCGTTTTCTTGCTGAATTCCTTCCATGCATTTATTAAGTATGGCAACCCGCCGATCAACCTGTTCTGCTACATGGAGTTCGCATATTTTACACAAGCCTTCCTTGGACAATGAGCGGGACTCATACCAATCTGAGACCATCCCGGCTTTTAACGTCCCAACGCCGCCAATCGTTGTGGGCATGATTGACATGAATAGGCCGTCTCTTCCACACAACTTGCAGGTGCTGCTTTCATAAAGGGTGCCCTGTTTTCGCTCAATTTCTTCGGCGAACCTGGTGAGTTCCTTTTGGAATTGGAACATAAAGCCATCAGAAACGCCTGAAATGCCATCTTCCCTTCGAGCCACCTGGTATTCCTTTAACAAGTCGAGGATTTGGTTGATAATTTCAAGCTGCCTGTTCCCTTTTTGTGTCAAAAGTACCACCCCTCTAGTTGGTTAGGCTTTGGATAGGCGCAGGGATTCGCCCGCCGCGCTGAATAAATCCGGCCGAAGAATAACGGTTTACCGGCAGCACAGGTGTTCGACCCAATAGGCCCCCAAATTCAACGTATTCACCCACTTGTTTTCCAGGAACGGGAATAATCCGGACACCCGTTGTTTTCTGGTTAATCACCCCGATAGCAGCCTCATCAGCAATAATCGCTGCAATGGTTTCAGCTGGCGTGTCCCCAGGGACGGCTACCATGTCTAAACCCACGGAGCAGACGCATGTCATAGCTTCCAATTTATCCAAGGTCAACGCTTCATTCTCAACTGCGCGGATCATGCCTGAATCTTCACTGACGGGAATAAATGCACCTGAAAGCCCCCCCACGTAGGACGATGCCATGGCGCCTCCTTTTTTGACCGCATCATTTAACAGGGCCAGGGCGGCCGTTGTGCCATGGGTTCCGCATTGTTCCAACCCCATGGCCTCCAAAATTTCAGCTACACTATCTCCCACGGCGGGTGTAGGTGCCAGGGAAAGGTCAACAATACCGAAAGGTACACCCAGCTTTTCTGCTGCTGAACGTCCGACCAGCTCTCCCATTCGCGTGATTTTAAAGGCCGTCTTTTTAATTGTTTCAGCTAATGCCCCCAGGTCGGCATCCGGCATGTCTTCCACGGCGCGCTTCACCACCCCCGGGCCGCTAACACCCACGTTGATCACGCATTCAGGTTCCCCAACCCCGTGAAAAGCCCCGGCCATGAAAGGGTTGTCTTCTGGAACATTGGAAAAGACCACAAGCTTGGTGCAGCCCATGCCATTTTCTCCTGCAGTTAACCGGGATAGTTCTTTTATAACATGGCCCATGCGGCAAACCGCATCCATGTTAATTCCCGCTTTCGTTGTGGCAACGTTTACTGAAGCACAAACCCGTTCAGTCTTGGCCAGTGCACCAGGAATTGAGGCGATAAGCACTTCGTCTCCGGCAGTCATTCCTTTGTGAACCAGGGCTGAAAACCCCCCTATATAGTTGACTCCGACCTCTTTCGCAGCCTGGTCTAAAGCCTGGGCAAAGGGTAAATACGTATCTGTATTGCAAGATTCTGCCACCAGGGAGACAGGGGTAACAGATATACGCTTGTTTACTATTGGTAAGCCGAAATCTTGAGATATTTTTTCACCAACCTGTACCAACCTGGATGCCAGGCGGGTAATCTTGTCATATATTTTTTTACACGAAATTTCCGGGTTGGGATGACTGCAGTCTCTTAAGCTGATTCCCATGGTAATGGTCCGAATATCTAAATTCTCTTCTTGAACCATTTTAATGGTCTCCAGTATTTCTTGAATAGTAAGCATCTTTTCTCCTCCAAGGCATTAGGCATATTCTAAAGCCTGTGCATAAAATTAAACACATCTTCGTGCTGCGCATTGATGCGGACACCGAGCTCATCACCTTTAGTATTCAGTTCTTCTTTTAAAGTATCCAAATCGATAACGCTTTTTTGCATGTCCGCAATTAAAACCATAGCCAGGTATTCTTGCAGGGTTGTCTGGCTAATATCCAAAATATTAATCTCATTATCAGCCAACACGTTGGCAATCCCGGCGATAATACCGACCTTATCGGGGCCAATTACACTAATGATGATCCGGTTTCCTTTGATGCCCTGGTTCGTTCCACTTTTCATAGCCGACCCTCCAAAAAAGTTTTCGTCGTTTTTTGCGCTTTCCCGGGAAATAAACAGGCGATTAAAAAGGCTGAGGTTTTTAATTTGTACTTCTTTTCATTAACAACACTGTAAACCTTAAAGAAAAAATAATCAAGCCATCTGGTTTATATCA
>SKMY01000245.1 GCA_007120815.1 Syntrophomonadaceae bacterium
AAGGGTCCTTAGCTCAGTGGGAGAGCGCTTCCTTGACGCGGAAGAGGCCGTGTGTTCGATCCACACAGGACCCACCACAGGAACGTATAGCCCTGTACCATGCAGGGCTTTTCTTGTTTTAACCCCCTTTCCCTTGACATGGTAGTTTTGAAGAATTATTATACAGGAAGGAAGGAGGATAAAAATGAAAGAAATGACAGGATTGGACAACGTTGAAAATAAACAAATAAGCGTTCATATTACAAATTGGGGAACAAAACAGGTTCCCCAAGGCACGACAATTTATAAGCTTTTAGGAGAATTCAATAAAAAAATCCAGAAAGAAGCCGTTGCAGCCAAGGTTAACGGGAAAAAAGTTGACCTCACAAAATCCCTGAATGAAGATGTAACCCTGAATATTATCACCTTTAATGATTCCGAGGGCCCGGATGTCTACCGCCACACGGCCAGCCACGTGATGGCCCAAGCGGTTAAACGGCTTTATGATGCACGGCTGGGGATTGGTCCGTCAATTAAAGATGGTTTTTATTATGACTTCGGTTTTAATCAGCCTCTGACTTCCGAGGAACTTGAAAAAATTGAGCAGCAAATGAAGCAAATCATTGATGAAGATTTACCCGTTGAGAGAATAGAGATGACCCGGGACGAAGCACTGAAATTCTGCGAACAGTGCAGTGAGGATTTTAAACGCGAACTCATCACAGAAATGGATGAAAATGAACAAATAAGCTTCTATAAACAGGGTGAATTTGTAGACCTGTGTGCGGGACCGCACCTTCCTTCCACAGGCCGTCTGAAGGCCTTTAAACTCCTCAGCCTGGCCGGGGCATATTGGCGCGGTGATGAGAATAAGCCAATGCTGCAGCGTATTTATGGAACCGCTTTCCCCAAAAAGAAATTGCTGGATGACTACCTGGCACGCCTGGAAGAAGCGCGTAAAAGGGACCACCGCAAAATCGGCCGTGAGTTGGACTTGTTCAGCTTTCATGATGAGGGGCCGGGTTTTCCTTTTTATCACCCTAAGGGTATGATTATTCGTAGGGAACTGGAAACGTTCTGGCGTGAGGAACACCGCAAAGCAGGTTATCATGAAATAGAAACGCCCATTGTACTGAACAGGTCTCTCTGGGAGCAATCGGGACACTGGGATCATTACCAGGAAAATATGTATTTTACCCGGATTGATGAACAAGATTTCGCCATTAAGCCCATGAATTGCCCGGGCTCCATGCTGGTCTATAAAATGGGTATGCATAGTTACCGGGATTTTCCGCTGCGAGTGGCAGAAATGGGCCTGGTACATCGTCACGAGAAATCGGGCACCCTACACGGCTTAATGCGTGTTCGTAGTTTCACCCAAGATGATGCCCATATCTTCATGCTGCCTGAACAGATTGAAGACGAGGTCGCAGGGGTGTTTGATTTGGTTGATCGTTTTTATCAGGTATTTAAGTTTAATTACCATGTTGAGCTCAGCACCCGCCCGGAAAAATCAATGGGCAGTGATGAAATGTGGGAAAAAGCGACTGTTGCCCTGGAAAACGTATTGAAGAAAAAGGGGATATCTTATACCGTTAACGAAGGCGACGGCGCGTTTTATGGGCCTAAAATCGATTTTCACCTGGAGGACTGCATTGGACGTACATGGCAGTGCGGCACGATACAGCTTGATTTTCAGATGCCGGAAAAATTTGACCTGACATATATCGGCTCTGACGGTCAAAAGCACCGCCCGGCAATGATCCACCGGGTTGTTTACGGTGCGATGGAAAGGTTTTTTGCGCTCCTTATTGAACACTACGCCGGAGCATTTCCGTTATGGCTGGCTCCGGTACAGGTGATTGTTATACCGATTACAGATAGACACCATGAGTACGCCAGGGGCATTGTACAAAGGCTTTGGAATGAAGGCGTTAGAGTAGAAATCGATGACCGAAGTGAAAAAGTAGGATATAAAATCAGGGAAGCACAAATGCAAAAGGTTCCCTATATGCTGGTTACGGGAGATAAAGAGGAAGAGACCGAAAGCGTGGCCGTACGCCATCGACAAGAAGGAGACTTGGGACCTGTACCCTTAGGCAGCTTTATTGACGATATTAAAGAAAAAATTAAATTGAAAATCGAGTAAGACAAATGAGTTTTTGTTTGACTAATGTGAGTGCATGTGTTATATTTTTAAAGAGAAAACCAAGAAGAAGCCCCAGCTTCTCACCCTGAAACGCCATCGGGCTGTTCCCAGGGTACAAAAAATGATTGCTGTAAGCAGGGGCCGTGATCCTGCTTTTTTTATTTTATCAATCCGGGAGGTGGATTTAAGATTAGTAAGGAATTGTTGGTTAACAACAAAATCAAGGCCAAGGATGTCAGGGTCGTGGGTACTGAGGGGGAACAGCTGGGAATTATGCAGCTCGATGAGGCATTAAGGCTGGCCAGAGAAAAAAATTTAGACCTGGTCAACGTGGCGCCTCAAGCCAAACCCCCCGTCTGCCGCATTATGGACTTTGGTAAGTTCAAGTATGAGCAAAGCAAAAGAGACAAGGAAGCCAGGAAAAAACAACGTTCAATTACTGTAAAAGAAATCAAAGTCCGTCCAAACATTGAGGACCATGATTTCCAAGTTAAAGTCCGAAATGGTATGCGCTTTTTAAGTGCAGGCGATAAGGTCAAGGTGTCCGTTATTTTTAGAGGAAGGGAGATAACCCATCCTGAGCTTGGCAAAAAACTATGTTTAAAAATGGCTGAAGAACTCAAAGAAGTAAGTGTTGTGGAAAGACCTCCCAAAATTGAAGGCAGGAACATGATCATGATACTGGCCCCTAAATAATTACATGAAAAGTACTCAGACAAGGAGGATATACCATGCCCAAAAT